>NZ_NCVC01000011.1:0-140719 GCF_002096735.1 Streptococcus mitis
GTTCATAGATCTGAACTTTATCATCATAACTCAATTTCATAATAAAACACCCCAAAAGTTAGATTTTTTCTGTCTAACTTTTGGGGTGCAGTACAAGGTCATATCGGCCTTTTATTTTTTTAGCTGAAAGTTCTACCAAAATACATATTAATATATATATCGAAAAAATCGCCTATTTCGCATATAAACTTAGACATTTTAATTAAAATAATGTTATAATGTAAGTTAGGAGTTAAGTACCTAAGTGTAGCTGCTTTGATTTGTAAATTAAGCTGGAAATGGAGGCGTTGTTTAAATACTTGGGTGTAATTCTGCAATTAACATATATTTTAAAAAAGGAGAAAAAATGTATTCAAGAATGGAAAAATACCATGGTAGAAGAGCTCAGCGCTTTTCTATTCGTAAGTATAGTTTTGGTGCGGCTAGTGTTCTTTTGGGGACTGCTCTTCTGTTAGGAGCAAACGCTGTTAAAGCTGATGAAACAAGTACTGCTTCTACAAAAACTCCAGAAGTTACAAATTCTGATAAACAGAAACCTGATTCAGCCATAACAACACCAGTTGTGGAGGAACTTCCAGAATTAAAAATTGATGCTGTAAAAGCAGATGAAAAACCTGAAGTAAAAGAAGACGCTAAAACTGAAGCAAAACCTGTAGCAGAAAAAGAAGTTACCGTTAAAGCTGCAACAGAAAAATCTGGTAAAGAGCAAGCTGACAAAAAAGAAGTAGCTAAAGAAAAAACTGACAAAGAAACACCTGAAAAAGCTGCAACAGAAAAAGCACAAGATGAAGTGAAGACAGTTCTTACTCAATTGACTTCAGAAGCTGATGTTATGGGCACAGTAGCCTCAAACTTCTCAGATAAAGAAGTGAAAGATGATGCATCTAAACAAAAATTGTCAGCTGCAATTGCTGCAGTGAAGCTTGAAGCAGTAGCGTCTAAAGGTTTACTTTCATCTGATGCTTCTAAAGATCAGATGGTAGCCCAAGTGAACCGTCTATCTGCTGCCATTGAAGCAGTTTATACGGAAATGAAACGTGCAGGCCATGCAGGTAAAGTAGAATCGGTATTAGATGCTACTGCATCAAAAATTACAGGTAAAGATGTTTTTAAAGATGGAGAAACAGTCAAAGCTGTAACAAACGCTTATGTTGATATGAATGCAGATAATACAGCTCCTAAAGCATGGGGATTTGATTCAACAATTGATACTACAGATTTACAAGCAGGTTCAATTACAAAAATCGAAGTTACAAACTTAGCTGAGTTTGGTGCTGCCTTCCCTGCAGGAAAAGAAATTACTGCAGCAGATGGTACTGTAATCGGTAAAGTTAAATCTATCGACTATAGAACATCAACAGGAAACAATAATAATAAATCTGTACCATATTGGGCGCAACGTACACAACGTGGAATGACTTATGATCAGCGTGTTGCTGAACAACCAGCTGTTGCTAATGAAACGGGTACATATACTTACAACATTGAGTGGAACGCGAAAGTGAAAGATTATCCTGTTGTTTCATTTGGTGCTGAAAACTTATCAGGTGGTGGATACTTAGCTCCGCAAATCTCAAAAGATACAGATTATAAAGCTACTATTAAGATCGATGGCAGAACAGTTGTTGAACATACCTATACACGTAAAGGTCAGCAAGCAAGTTTCTCAAAACAAGGAACATCAGCTTCATTAAGATCAAATAATGATTTAGGATATGTTTCTAATGAACTGAAAAGTAAGAGTGATACTCTAGAGATTAATACAGATTCAGACATCCGTTATGGAGTAGGGTCTAAATTTACTATTAAACTACCTAATTCTGAATTTACAGAATTCAAAGAACTTCAAGGAAGTACTAACTTTGTAAATGGTCTAAATACAGCTTCAACTCTTAACCCTAATAAAGGAGACAGTATTACATACCGTCTTGCTAACCGTTGGGCAAACGTTAAAGCTAATGAAAATAATGTTTGGATTCTTCAAGATGGTCGTGAAGGTGGATTTACATTAACTCCAAAACTAATCTCTCCAACAGAATTAGAAGTAACTGTAACAGAAGGATACATCTAAGAAGGTTCTAATATCTCGTTATCTCTTCAATCTTTAGGTGTAGAGAAAGTTATTAAAGATAAAACTTTAACAAGTGAATTCTCTAATGTTACTTATAATGAATTTGGACTTATTACAGGTGGAACAGCAGGGAATGATAAAACAGCAGCTACGTTAACGGTCTCTGGTGGAACATCTATTAGTGGTGAAAAAGAAGATGTAACTACAACAGTTGCAAATGGTTGGGAAATTAATGCATCTGGAACACCTCTAGGAGAACCACCAACAGGAGCAGTAGTAATTGGACTTAAAGATCTTGAGACTGGTAAAATTATAGGGCATGCTACTACTAAATATGATGGTAATCGTCCGTTAAATGAAGATGGTACAAAGGATAATACTAATGTCCTAGGTAAAAAATACGATGTATCTGACTATATTCCTCCATTAATAAAAGAAGTGGATGAAGAAGAGTACATCCTTGCAGACATCCCTACAACAGGAATTGAAGGTGCATTAAGTGTAACGAACACTAGAGCTCGTGATTTATATTCTACTGAAGAATTGAAAAAGAATGGACTTAATGCTTCAGCTTATGTTACGCCAGTAGATTACAATTATGTTAAGAAAACAAAAGTAGAAGAAGTAAATCGTACAATTAAGTATGTTTATGCCGATGATGCACCAGGTCTTGCAGGACAACAAGTATTTGATCCAACGACTCAGACTGTAAGCTATAAAGGAACTGTTAAGACAAATGCTGAGGGTAAAGCAGTAATTGGTTCAAATGATAAACCAATCTACATTAACTTGAAAGGTATTGGAGATACAAATCTTCCAGAAGTAACAGTACCTCAAAAAGAAGGATACATTGCAAGTGTAGAAAAAGTTCCGGTACAGCCAACAACTGCAACAGATGAAGATTACGAATATGTAGTAACTTACTCACCAATCCAAAAAGCTAAAACAACATTTGTCTACCAAGACAAAGATGGTAATGTTAAGCAAGTGGAAGGTAACACGCCAATCTCTGAAACAGGTAAAGGTGGAGACAAACTTACAAAAGCAGATGAAATCGCTGCGAGAATCAAAGAAGCTCAAAACAAAGGATATGAAGTAGTTTCTAATACATATCCAACAGATGGCGTCTTTGATAAAGATGTTGACACTGACCAAGAGTTCACAGTAACACTTAAAGAACGTGTTGTACCAGTTACACCAGATCAACCAAAAACACCAGGAACTCCAGTAGATCCAAATAACCCAGACGGACCTAAATACCCAGCTGGTTTGGAAGAAAAAGATCTAAACAAAACTGTCACACGTACAATTACTTATGTTTACGAAGATGGCACTCCAGTATTAAACGAAGACGGCACTCCAAAAACAGTAACACAAGAAGCTAAATTCACACGTGAAGCGAAAGTTAATTTAGTTACAGGAGAAGTTACATATGGAGATTGGACTCCAGCACAAGATTTAGCTGAAGTTAAATCACCAGTAGTTAAAGGATTCTTAGCTGACAAAGCAAGTGTACCAGTAGTAAACGTAACAGGTGATTCTGAAGATATCAAGGAAGTAGTAACCTACAAACCACTTGGTTCATGGGTACCAAACATCCCAGGTCAACCAACAAACCCAATTAAGTATCCAAATGATCCAACAGATCCAACCAAACCAGGACAACCAACAGAAGTAGTACCATATGTACCAGGATACACTCCAAAAGATGGCAATGGTCAACCACTTAAACCAGTAGATCCAAACGATCCAACTAAAGGATATGAAGTACCAAGTATTCCAGCAGATCCAAGTCAAGATACACCAATCAACTACGTAGCGAACAAAGCTAACCTAGTAGTTAAATATGTAGATGAAAAAGGCAAAGACCTTCTTCCTGCAGAGACTACAGAAGGTAAAGTAGGCGATGAGTACGCTACAAGTGGAAAAGTTATCAAGGGTTATGTTCTTGTTCGTGTAGATGGAGAAGCTAAAGGTAAGATTGGAGAAAACGGTACAACAGTAACTTATGTTTACAAACCACTTGGTTCATGGATTCCAAACATTCCAGGTCAACCAACTAACCCAATCAAGTATCCAAATGATCCAACGGATCCAACAAAACCAGGAAGTGATAAACCAGTTCTTCCATACGTACCAGGTCACACACCTGTTGATGGAAACGGACAACCACTTAAACCAGTAGATCCAAACGATCCAACAAAAGGATACGAAGTACCAAATGTTCCAACTAACCCAAGTGAGGATACACCAATTAATTATATTCCAAACAGTCCTAAGCCAAACCCAACTCCTTACCCAGGACCAACTCCAGCTCCAACTCCTAAACCAGAGCCTAAGCCGGAACCAGCACCAGTTCCATCAACACCAGAGACTCCTGAACAACCAGTAGCTCCAGTGCAACCGGAACAACCAACAAATCCAAACCAACCTGCTGTTCCAACACCAGCTGAAACATCAGTAGCAACTGATTCAGCTACTCAACCAGCAACACCTAAATATGTTGATGGTCAAAAAGAATTACCTAACACAGGTACAGAAGCTAACGCTAGTCTTGCAGCGCTTGGACTTCTTGGAGCCCTTAGTGGATTTGGACTTCTTTCTCGCAAGAAAAAAGAAGACTAAAAACTCATAGTTTTTAAGAAGATGATTCGTCATCTTCTTTTTTTATTTCGGTGTTTTTACTTGCGTAAAAAAATATTTTCTAGTATAATAGTTTATTGTGAGCGAACCTCACTTACCCCTTGCAAAGTCTTGGGGTCATTAGACCAAAAGGAGGAACATATCAATGGCTAAATACGAAATTCTTTATATCATTCGTCCAAATATTGAAGAAGAAGCTAAAAACGCTTTGGTAGCACGTTTTGACTCTATTTTGACTGACAACGGTGCAACTGTTGTTGAATCAAAATCTTGGGAAAAACGTCGTCTTGCATACGAAATCCAAGATTTCCGTGAAGGACTTTACCACATCGTTAACGTTGAAGCAAACGACGACGTAGCTCTTAAAGAGTTTGACCGTCTTTCAAAAATCAACGCTGACATTCTTCGTCACATGATCGTCAAAACTGACGCGTAAGAAGGTAAACTATGATTAACAATGTTGTACTTGTAGGGCGTATGACACGTGACGCTGAGTTGCGTTATACCCCATCAAATGTAGCAGTTGCGACTTTTACTCTTGCAGTAAACCGTACATTTAAGAGTCAAAATGGCGAACGTGAGGCTGATTTTATCAATGTCGTTATGTGGCGCCAACAGGCTGAAAACCTTGCTAACTGGGCTAAAAAAGGCTCACTTATTGGGGTGACAGGTCGTATACAGACTCGTAGTTACGATAACCAGCAAGGACAACGTGTCTACGTGACAGAGGTCGTGGCTGAGAATTTCCAAATGTTGGAAAGCCGTAGTGTGCGTGAGGGACATACAGGTGGAGCTTACTCTGCACCAACTGCAAACTATTCAGCACCTACAAATTCAGTACCAGACTTTTCACGTGATGAAAATCCATTTGGAGCAACAAATCCATTGGATATTTCAGATGATGATTTACCATTCTAATGGACAACTAAAATTATAAAGGAGAAAAAACATGGCTCAACAACGTCGTGGCGGATTCAAACGCCGTAAAAAAGTTGATTACATCGCAGCAAACAAAATTGAATATGTTGATTACAAAGATACTGAGCTTCTTAGCCGTTTCGTTTCAGAACGTGGGAAAATCCTTCCTCGTCGTGTAACAGGAACTTCAGCTAAAAACCAACGTAAAGTAACAACAGCTATCAAACGCGCTCGCGTAATGGCTTTGATGCCTTTCGTAAACGAAGATTAAAAAAAGAGGTCCAGTGGACCTCTTTTTCATGAGCTTGAAAACAAGAAAGTGAATTAAGACCCGATTGGGTCTTTTTTTCACGAGCCTTGAAATGAGAGAGCGAGTTGGGGTCCAGTGGACCTCTTTTTCATGAGCTTGAAAACAAGAAAGCGAATTAAGACCCCGACGGGTCTTTTTTCACGAGATAGTTTTTTTCTGAACTTGGCGTGCTATAATGGTAATAGAAAGAGTAAAGGTGGGTAAGTCAAAGATGAATTGTACGATTAGAAATATGATTAAGTCTGATATTGAATCCTTATCTCATGGATTTATGAATCAAGGTTGGCCTGCTAGAGAAGAAATCTTAGCTAGCTATTTTTGGGAGCAAGCAAGTGGCGACAGAGAAGTCTTGGTAGCGACTATGAATGGAGTAGTGGCAGGTTATATTACCATTTTATCTTTGGCTAAACATGGTCCTTTTGCAGAAGTCTATCCAGAACTTTCAGATTTTAATGTGTTTGAGCCTTTTCGAAATCAAGGGATTAGGAATCAACTGCTAGAAGAAGCAGAAAAACGAGCCAAGTTTGTTTCGAGTAAGGTCACTCTTGGTGTAGGTTTGCACTTAGGCTATGGCCCTGCCCAGAGATTATATATTAAACGAGACTATATTCCAGATGGGACAGGTGTGTGGTATAGAAATAAACCGCTAGAAATGGGTGCAAGTTGTCAAAATGATAATGATTTAGTTTTATACTTATCCAAGGACTTACAATAAAACTGGAAACTTTTTGAAAATAGGGGATTTAGCTACTTTATGGTATAATGGAAAGAGTTAGATTGAAAGAGGTAGTGAGATGGATGCCAAATTAAGATACAAGGCAAAGAAAATCAAGATTGTCTTTTTTGATATTGATGATACATTGAGAAATTCCAAGACGGGTTTTATTCCAGCTTCAATCCCAACTGTTTTTAAGCAATTACGTGAGAAAGGAATTTTGACAGGTATTGCTTCTGGACGAGGGATTTTTGGTGTCGTTCCGGAGATTCGTGAGCTAAAGCCTGACTTTTTTGTAACCTTAAATGGAGCCTACATTGAAGATAAAAAAGGTCAGGTTATTTATCAACATCAGATTGAGAAGTCAGATGTTGAGGAGTATATCTCTTGGGCCAAGCAAGAAGGAATTGAGTATGGTTTGGTTGGGAGTCATGATGCCAAGTTGTCGACTCGCACCGATATGATGAGTGAAGCGATTAATCCAATTTACCCCGATTTAGATGTAGATCCTGATTTTCATGAAAAAGAAGATATCTATCAGATGTGGACTTTTGAAGATAAGGGAGATGACTTGCACTTGCCTGACAGTCTCTCAGACAAACTTCGCATGGTTCGTTGGCATGAGCATTCGTCTGATATTGTTCCGATTTCAGGCTCTAAAGCGACGGGTGTGGAAAAGGTTGTGGAACACCTTGGCTTGAAACCAGAGAACGTCATGGTTTTTGGAGATGGCCTGAATGACTTGGAACTCTTTGATTATGCTGGAATCAGCGTTGCAATGGGAATTTCTCATGATAACATCAAAGAAAAAGCAGATTATATTACAAAAACATTAGAAGAAGATGGCATTTTTGATGCCTTAGAAGGATTTGGTATGGTAGAAAAAGAATTGCATTTCCCACAAGTAGATATTGAAACAGTAGAAGGTCCTATCGCGACTATTAAGACCAATCACGGAGACTTGCGTATTAAGCTCTTCCCTGAACATGCTCCTAAAACAGTAGCTAACTTTGTTGCACTTTCAAAAGATGGCTACTATGATGGTGTCATTTTCCACCGTATTATCAAGGACTTTATGATTCAAGGTGGAGATCCAACTGGAACTGGTATGGGTGGCGAGTCAATCTACGGCGAATCATTTGAGGATGAATTCTCAGAAGAACTTTACAATATCCGTGGTGCTCTTTCCATGGCCAATGCTGGTCCAAATACCAACGGCAGCCAGTTCTTTATCGTGCAAAATCAACACCTGCCTTATTCTAAAAAAGAAATTGCTCGTGGTGGTTGGCCAGAACCGATTGCGGAAATCTATGCCAACCAAGGTGGAACCCCTCACCTAGACCGCCGTCACACTGTATTTGGTCAGCTAGCTGATGAAGCTTCTTACGCTGTCTTGGATGCCATTGCTGCTGTTGAGACAGGGGCCATGGACAAGCCAGTTGAAGATGTCGTGATTGAAACAATTGAAATCGAGGACTAAGATGAAAATCGGTGATAAGCTAAAGGGCCGTATTACAGGGATTCAGCCCTACGGTGCCTTTGTTGAGCTAGAGACGGGTGATACGGGACTGATTCACATTTCAGAGATTCGGACAGGATTTATTGAAAATATCCAAGAAGCCTTGAAAGTTGATGAAGAGGTTCAAGTTCAAGTAGTGGATTTAGATGAATTTACAGGGAAAGCTAGTCTTTCTATCCGGACTTTGGAGGAAGAAAAGCACCAGTTTCCGAGACGGCGACGCTTTTCAAGCGACCGTTTTAACTACGGCTTTGCGCCTCTTAAACGAATGATGCCAATTTGGACCAAGGAAGCCCTTCAACATTTGAAGAATCAGAAGCACTAGTTAGAAATTTCTATCTTTTGTAATGTTAATATAAATTTGCTATAATAGGACCATGGAAGAAGAACAATTATTAAAATCAGGAGAGCGTATTAACCAGCTCTTTTCGACAGATATTAAAATCATTCAAAATAGAGAGGTTTTTAGCTATTCGGTGGATAGTGTTCTCTTGTCACGTTTTCCACGTTTTCCTAAAAAGGGCTTGATAGTGGATTTTTGCGCTGGAAATGGAGCAGTTGGGCTATTTGCTAGCACTCGAACTCAGGCACAGATTTTGGCTGTTGAGATTCAGGAGCGTTTGGCAGATATGGCTGAGCGCTCTGTCCGTTTGAATGGTTTGGAAGAGCAGATGGAGGTCATCTGTGATGATTTGAAAAATATGCCTGCTTACATTCAGGGAAGTAAGGTGGATATGATTTTGTGTAATCCGCCCTATTTCAAGGTAGATCCTCATTCCAATCTGAACGAGAGTGAACATTATCTCTTGGCGCGACATGAAATCACGACCAATTTGCAGGAAATCTGTCGTAGTGCCCAGAGTATTCTCAAATCCAATGGACGCTTGGCCATGGTTCATCGTCCTGATCGACTTTTAGATATCTTGGACAGCTTACAACGGCATAATCTAGCTCCTAAGCGCCTGCAATTTGTCTATCCAAAAAGAGAAAAGGAAGCCAATATGCTTTTGATTGAGGCTATCAAGGATGGTTCAACAAGCGGCTTTAAGGTCTTACCACCTCTCATTGTCCACAATGATGATGGCTCTTATACGCCTGAACTCGAAGAGATTTATTATGGATCATAAGGCTTATATGTATGTGCTGGAGTGTCGTGATGGATCTTACTATACAGGCTATACGACTGATGTGAGAAGACGCCTCGCTATCCACAATAGTGGGAAGGGAGCCAAATATACACGAGCACGCTTGCCAGTCAAACTTATCTATGCTCAAGGTTTTGCCAGTAAGGAAGAAGCCATGTCGGCAGAAGCCCTTCTCAAGCGTAAGAAGAGGCCACAGAAGGAGCAATTTTTATCTGAAAATCAAGATAGAAATTTACTTAGTTATTTTGAACAATTGTGAGGAGTCCTTTGACTCCTCTTACTTTTGTCAAAAAGCGAAAAAAATGCTACAATAAAGAGAATAAACAAAATGAGGTATTATCATGTCTAAGATTCTAGTATTTGGTCACCAAAATCCAGACTCAGATGCCATCGGGTCATCTGTAGCCTTTGCCTACCTTGCAAAAGAAGCTTATGGTTTGGATACGGAAGCTGTTGCCCTTGGAACTCCAAATGAAGAAACAGCCTTTGTCTTGAACTATTTTAGTGTAGAAGCACCGCGTGTTATCACTTCTGCTAAAGCAGAAGGTGCAGAGCAAGTTATCCTGACTGACCACAATGAATTCCAACAATCTGTATCAGATATCGCTGAAGTAGAAGTTTATGGTGTTGTAGATCACCACCGTGTGGCTAACTTTGAAACTGCAAGCCCACTCTACATGCGTTTGGAGCCAGTTGGTTCAGCGTCTTCAATCGTTTACCGTATGTTCAAAGAACATGGTGTAGCTGTACCTAAAGAGATTGCTGGTTTGATGCTTTCAGGTTTGATTTCAGATACCCTTCTTTTGAAATCACCAACAACACACCCAACAGATACAGTCATTGCTCCTGAATTAGCTGAATTGGCTGGTGTCAACTTGGAAGAGTATGGATTGGCTATGTTGAAAGCTGGTACAAACTTGGCTAGCAAATCTGCTGAAGAATTGATTGATATCGATGCTAAGACTTTTGAATTGAACGGAAATAATGTCCGTGTTGCTCAAGTAAACACAGTTGACATCGCTGAAGTATTGGAACGTCAAGCAGAAATTGAAGCTGCAATGCAAGCTGCTAACGCAGCAAATGGTTATTCTGACTTTGTCTTGATGATTACAGATATCGTCAACTCAAACTCAGAAATCCTAGCACTTGGTGCTAATATAGGCAAGGTCGAAGCGGCTTTCAACTTCAAACTTGAAAACAATCATGCCTTCCTTGCTGGTGCTGTTTCACGTAAGAAACAAGTGGTACCTCAATTGACTGAAAGCTTCAATGCTTAAGATTTTGAGTGTTAATTCAAATTAGGAAAGGCTAGTTTGCCTTATATCGAAAGGAGTTTCGGCTCCTTTTTTTCTAGGAGTGAAGCATGTTAGAAAATGGCGATTTGATTTTTGTGAGAGATGAGTCAGATATGGGACAGGCCATCCAGACTTCCACAGGCAACTATAACCATGTTGCCATTTATTTGGATGGGATGATTTACCACGCTAGTGGACAGGCTGGTGTTGTCTGTCAAGAACCTGCAGACTTCTTTGAGCCCAATCACTTGTACGACCTTTATGTCTACCCAGAAATGGATATCCAATCTGTGAAGGAAAAAGCTTGCAAACATCTAGGGGCACCCTACAATGCTTCTTTCCATCCAGATGGCGCTGGTTTCTACTGTTCCCAGTATATAGCAAAAATTCTACCGATTTTTGAAACTATTCCCATGAAATTTGGAGATGGGGAGCAGGAGATTAGTGATTTTTGGAGAGAGTATTACAGAGAACTAGGTCTGCCTGTTCCTTTGAACAAGCCGGGGACCAATCCTAGTCAGTTGGCAGCATCGCCTCTGTTAGAATGTAAAGAAAGGAATCTTCATGATTCAGATTTTTAATCCATCTCGTTTGACGAGACAGCCATTTTTTAGAGAATTGATCCGCTATCTGGACCAGCATGAGGATGTGATTTTACGGGAAATTAAGGCTCAATTTCCAGATGTGGCAGTTGATAAACTCATGGAAGAGTATATAAAGGCAGGCTTGATTCTACGAGAAAATAAGCGTTATTACCTTAATCTTCCTATGCTTGAATCACTCGATAGTCTTGAACTGGATCAAGAGATTTTTGTCAGCGAAGCTAGTCCGGTCTATCAAGCTTTGTTAGAGCAGAGTTTTGAGACAGAATTGCGCAATCAAACCAATGCAGCTATTTTAGTTGAAAAGACAGACTTTGCGAGAACAAAAATGACCTTGTCTAATTATTTCTACAAGGTCAAACATCAGTATCCTTTGACAGAAAAACAGCAGGAACTTTATGACATTTTGGGTGATGTTAATCCTGAGTATGCTCTCAAATACATGACAACTTTTTTGCTAAAATTTCTCAAAAAAGACCAGCTTATGCAGAAACGCCGTGATATCTTTGTGGACAGTTTAGTTGTCCTAGATTATATTGTTCAAAATGAAGATGGAAAGTATGAGTTGGCCGTCGATTTTGATAAGGAAAGATTAACTTTCTACTTGGTTTGATTTCTTGTTTCTGAGCACATTGTTTGACTTTCCTTAGTATTCGGTATAAACTATATGTAACCGGTAACACATATCGGAATAAAATTAAAGGAGACAATCATATGTCACTTGAAAACAAATTGGAACAAGCAACAGGCGCTATCAAAGAAGGATTTGGTAAAGTTACTGGGGATGGCAAGACTGAAGCAGAAGGCGCTGTAGAAAAGACAGTTGCTAAGGCAAAAGAAGTAGTTGAAGATGCTAAAGGTGCTGTAGAAGGTGCCGTTGAAGGTTTGAAAAACGCTTTTAAATAAAAATAGAAAAAATCAAGGGTTTCATTTCCCTTGATTTTTTTACTATCTTATAAATAATTTTCTGCGACAGCTGCATCTCCAGGATAGGCTTCTTTCTTTCCTTGGACGATTTGGTAGCAATCGGCTCCCTTACCGGCGATAATAACTGCATCTAATTCTTGACTTGTGATAGCCATCGCTGCCTTGATGGCTTCTTGGCGATCCGCAATTTTTTCAACAGGATGGTTGATGTAGCTACTAATTTCATCTGCAATGGTCATTGGGTCTTCATAATTGGGGTCATCAGCAGTCAAAAAGACTTGAATCTCAGGGTGTTGATTGAGGAGGAGGCCAAAGTCCTTACGACGACTTTCTCCCTTATTTCCTGTCGAACCTAAGACCAGAGCAATCTTTCCTGTTTGATGAGTTTCAACCACATTGATGAGTTTTTTCAGACTATCCCCATTGTGGGCGTAGTCGATGAAGACCTTGGCTCCATTTTTCTGAGTGAGGACTTCCATACGACCAGGAACGCGGGTTGCAGCGATTCCTTTTTTGATATCCTCAAGACTAGCTCCGAGACGGAGGCAAGCAAGTCCAGCAGCAACGGCATTTTCTTGGTTGAAGTGGCCAATGAGTTGGATAGCATAATCTCCAGCGAGTTTACCACTAGCTGAAAAACTAAAGGCTTTGGAATTCTCGATTTGGTTATCAGACTGGCTACCGTAGAAATCATGGTCTTGATCTTCCACCTGTTCTTTTAGTACAGAGAAGTGGTCCATGTCACTGTTAATGATGACTGCTCGGCTATTTTTCATCAAGAGACGCTTGTGGTAGAAGTAGTCTTCAAAGCTAGGGTGTTCAATCGGGCCGATATGGTCGGGGCTGATATTGAGGAAAACTCCCACATCAAAGGTTAGACCATAGACACGTTTGACCAGATAGGCCTGACTGGATACTTCCATAATGAGGTGAGTACGGCCATTTTGCACAGCTTGATTCATCATATCAAAGAGGTCAATACTCTCAGGGGTTGTTAATGCAGACTTAAAGAAACTCTTGCCATCTAGAGTTGTATTCATGGTCGAGAGCATAGCAGGTCGATGCCCTTGAGATAAAATGTTATAGGCGAAGTAGGCTGCTGTTGTTTTACCCTTAGTACCAGTAAAGGCAAGGAGTTTGAGTTTTTTCTGTGGATTGCCATAAAATTCCATAGCTACCAAACTCATGGCTTTCTTGATATCGCTGACGATAATAGCAGGAATACCAACTTCATAGTCTTCTTCAGCCACATACCAACCGAGGCCTTGAGAGATGGCAGAAATCAGAAATTCCTTCTTAAAGGCAGCACCTTTAACGAAAAAGAGGCTCTTTTCTTTAGCCTTGCGGCTGTCATAGCAGATGGTGTCAAATATGACATGGCTGTAGTTGTAGTGATAATGTCCTTGGTCGATAATCTCACGGAAGAGACCATCTTTCTTTAAAATATCTAATACGGTTTCAATCTTAATCATACTTTCTATTGTAAACCGAAAGTCGTAAATTTACAAGTGACAAGGAAAAGTTTATAATGGAAGATGAGGAATTTTTCCTAGTGATTAAAATTAAATGAGGAATCTATGTCTAACGAAAACAATCACCAGCAGGCCCAGATGTTACGGGGGACTGCTTGGCTAACGGCTAGTAACTTTATCAGTCGTCTACTCGGTGCCATTTATATCATCCCTTGGTATATATGGATGGGGTCTTATGCGGCTACAGCAAATGGTCTCTTTACTATGGGCTACAATATCTATGCCTGGTTCTTGCTGATTTCAACAGCGGGTATTCCAGTTGCGGTTGCCAAGCAAGTTGCTAAGTATAATACCATGCGAGAAGAAGAGCATAGCTTTGCCCTGATTCGGAGCTTTTTGGGCTTTATGACTGGACTAGGTCTTGTTTTTGCTTCAGTCTTGTATGTCTTTGCTCCTTGGCTAGCAGACTTATCTGGCGTGGGCAAAGACTTGATCCCAATCATGCAGAGCTTGGCTTGGGCGGTCTTGATTTTCCCATCTATGAGTGTTATCCGAGGTTTCTTCCAAGGAATGAATAACCTGAAACCCTATGCTATGAGCCAAATCGCTGAGCAGGTCATTCGTGTTATCTGGATGCTCTTAGCAACCTTTATGATTATGAAGATTGGTTCAGGAGATTATCTAGCAGCGGTTACCCAATCCACCTTTGCTGCCTTTGTCGGCATGGTAGCTAGTTTTGCAGTTTTGATCTATTTCCTTGCCAAAGAAGGATTACTTAAAAGAGTCCTTGAAACAGGAGATAAGATAAACAGCAAGCGTCTTTTGATCGACACCATTAAGGAAGCCATTCCTTTTATCCTGACAGGGTCTGCTATCCAGCTTTTCCAGATTTTGGACCAGATGACCTTTATCAATAGTATGAGTTGGTTTACCAACTATAGTAATGAAGACTTGGTTGTCATGTTTTCTTATTTCTCTGCCAATCCTAATAAAATCACTATGATTTTGATTTCTGTTGGGGTTTCGATTGGGAGTGTAGGTTTGCCACTTTTGACTGAAAACTATGTTAAGGGGGACTTGAAGGCGGCTTCTCGTCTCGTTCAGGACAGCATTACCATGCTTTTCCTATTCTTGCTACCAGCAACGGTTGGAGTAGTCATGGTAGGAGAACCTCTCTATACAGTCTTCTATGGCAAGCCAGATAGTTTGGCTATGGGCTTGTTTGTCTTTGCAGTTTTGCAGTCTACTATTTTAGGCTTGTACATGGTCTTGTCTCCAATGCTTCAAGCCATGTTCCGCAACCGCAAGGCCGTTCTCTATTTTATCTATGGTTCCATTGCCAAGCTGGTCTTGCAACTGCCAACCATTGCTCTCTTTCACAGTTACGGGCCTTTGATTTCTACAACAATTGGGCTCATCATTCCTAATGTTTTGATGTATCGGGACATTTGCAAGGTAACTGGTGTTAAGCGCAAGGTGATTTTGAAGCGAACCATTTTAATCAGTTTGTTAACTATTTTCATGTTTCTAGTAGTTGGGACATTCCAGTGGATTTTAGGATTTGTCTTCCAACCAAGTGGACGTTTGTGGAGTTTTCTATATGTAGCCCTTGTCGGTGCCATGGGTGGAGGAGTTTATGGAATCATGAGTCTCCGTACCCGTCTATTGGACAAGGTGATTGGAAAAGTTCAAGCAGATCGCCTGCGAGCAAAATTAAGAATTTCTCAATAATTTTTTTATAAATAAAAGGGATAATTTGAACATTTCTATCATGAAATGCTTAAATTATTCTCTTTTTTATTATTTTGTAGAATAATTTCTATAGTTTGTAGATGTAATGATTAATTTTTTAAAAAAATCTATTGACTAAATAAAACATGAGTTGTATAATAAGACAAATATTTAAATCAGGAGGTTCTGGAGATGAAAAAGTCTAAAGCAAAGTATGCAGCACTTGCAGGTGTCGTGTTAAGTGCAGGTATTTTATTAAGCGCGTGTGGAAATTCCAGCACGGGGTCAAAAACATATAACTATGTTTATACTAGTGATCCATCTAGTTTGAATTATCTAGCAGAAAACCGTGCAACGACAAATGATATCGTGGTTAATTTGGTAGATGGGCTCATGGAAAATGACCAGTATGGAAACTATATTCCATCTTTGGCAGAGGATTGGAGTGTTTCTAAGGACGGTTTGACCTATACCTACAAACTGCGGAAAGATGCTAAATGGTATACTGCAGATGGAGACGAGTATGCTCCTGTAACTGCCCAAGATTTTGTAACTGGTTTGAAATATGCAGCAGATAAAAAATCAGAAGCCTTGTACTTAGTTCAAGAATCCGTTGCAGGTTTGGATGATTACATTAACGGTAAAACAAGCGACTTTTCAACTGTCGGAGTCAAGGCACTTGATGACCAAACTGTTCAATATACCTTGACACGACCAGAATCTTATTGGAACTCAAAAACAACTTCAACCATTCTCTTCCCAGTCAATGCAGATTTCTTGAAATCAAAAGGGGATGATTTTGGTAAGGTAGACCCATCTAGCATTTTGTACAATGGACCTTTCTTGATGAAATCCTTTGTTTCAAAATCTGTCATTGAATTCAAGAAAAATCCGAACTACTGGGATGCTAAAAATGTCTTTGTAGATGATGTGAAATTGGCTTATTATGATGGTAGTGACCAAGATGCACTAGCTCGTAACTTTGTTGAGGGAGCTTATAGTTATGCTCGCCTTTATCCAAATAGTGCAAGCTTTGAAGGGATTAAAGAAAAGAATAAGGACAATATCATCTATAGCTTGCAAGATGCCACTTCTTATTTCTTAAACTTTAACCTAGATAGAAAATCTTATAAATTCACTTCCAAGACAAGTGATGCTGAAAAGAAATCGACTCAGGAAGCGGTTCTTAATAAAAACTTCCGTCAAGCCATTAACTTTGCCTATGACCGTACAGCATACGGGGCTCAATCTCAAGGAGAGGATGGTGCAACCAAGATTTTGCGTAACCTAGTCGTTCCACCAAACTTCGTAAGTATCAATGGCAAAGACTTTGGTGAAGTAGTTGCGTCTAAAATGGTTAACTACGGTAAGGAATGGCAAGGAATCAACTTTGCTGATGCTCAAGATCCATACTACAATGCTGAAAAAGCCAAGGCTAAATTTGCAGAGGCTAAGAAAGAACTCCAAGCTAAAGGAGTTCAATTCCCTATCCACTTGGACATGACAGTTGACCAAGCTGCTAAACAGAGTGTTCAAGAGGCAAATTCTATGAAGCAATCTATTGAAGCAGCTTTAGGTGCAGAAAATGTTGTAATTGATATTCAACAACTTACTACTGAAGACTATGATAATACAAGCTATTTGGCTCAGACAGCAGCTCAGAAAGATTACGATCTATACAACAGTGGTTGGGGTCCTGATTACCAAGATCCTTCAACCTATCTTGATGTCTTTAACGTTAAATCAGGCGGTTTGTTGCAAAATCTAGGTATAGAGCCAGGTGAAGCCAATGACAAGGCCAAGGCTGTTGGACTGGATGTCTACACTCAAATGTTGGAAGAAGCCAATAAGGAACAAGATCTTGCAAAACGCTATGAAAAGTATGCTGATATCCAAGCGTGGTTGGTAGATAGCGCTTTAGCGATTCCAAATGTTTCTAAGGGTGGAACACCAACATTGAGAAAAGTTGTTCCTTTCTCAACACCATATTCATTAGCTGGTAATAAAGGTATCGAATCATATAAATATCTCAAAGTACAAGATAAAACAGTCACAAAAGATGAATATGAAAAAGCCAAAGAAAAATGGCTGAAAGAAAAAGAAGAATCCAATAAAAAAGCCCAAGAAGAATTGGCAAAACATGTCAAATAAGGATTTTTCAAGAAAAATGATGGTTTCTAAAGAAGCTGTCGTTTTTTTATAGAATGATGGCGAAGTTGGAAGAAAAGTGCTTACATTTTTTAAATTGTTTATCAAATTTATGATATAATGAATATAATAAAAGTTGTGAGAAGCTATTTTTTAAAATCCTCTTCCAGTGTTAACTGAAGTATACACATGCTAGGATGATTTTATAGGAGGTATGCTGTCTACTAAAAAAGTAAGATAAAATGCAACAAATGATAAGTTCTTCTTTTATGTGAAGAATTCTTAACTGGCTATTTAGTGATTTTTATGGAGGTATCATCATGGGTGCTGTTATGGAGTTTGCAACAGAAAAACAGATTGAATCATTTCTCTCAACTTGTCACATTGAAGGGCAAAAGAATTTTCTGATGGCTTTCAAGAAAAAGACATGGTTGAAATCCTTTATTGATTTTTTCATTATAGGAGGTAGTTACTATGTTCAGTCGAGTGTGAAGCCTAAGATTCTGGCATTCACACCTAAGGGAATTTACTTGATGGACATCAGTGATATAACTGAAAATCGCTCTAATCAAGTCCTTGAGATGCCCTGGAATCAAGTTCAAGATTTTACTTATAAGACCGTCTTGAATACAGTTAGACTTAATTGGCATTATCAAAATGAAGACTATATTTTTTCCGTGGATGTCGGTCAGATTGGTCAGCATGTGGGCCAATATCAATTTAACAAAGAGCATTATGACTATTTGGCCCGACAGGATTTCTTTCAGTCAAAGTAAACCCTAGCAATCATTTTCAAAAAGAATCTGGAAGTTTTTCTGGATTCTTTTTAGCTTTACTAGCTAAGTATATAGTTTGAAACTATAACTAGCTCTTGAAAAGAAGAAAATGAGTTGATGAAAATAAGTGGTACAATAGTTACTATAGATTTGGAGGTATTGTATGAGCAAGGAATTACACATCAACACAATTTTGGCCCAGG
Organism: Streptococcus mitis; assembly: GCF_002096735.1. Classification (GTDB taxonomy): domain Bacteria; phylum Bacillota; class Bacilli; order Lactobacillales; family Streptococcaceae; genus Streptococcus; species Streptococcus mitis_CZ. The sequence continues at coordinate 18,476 of NZ_NCVC01000011.1, forward strand.
CGGGTATTAAGTCAGATAAAGCGACAGGTGCTTTGGTGACACCGCTTCATTTTTCAACGACCTATCAGCATCCAGAGTTTGGTAAATCTACTGGATTTGACTATACGCGCACTAAAAACCCAACTCGCAGTAAGGCGGAAGAAGTCTTGGCAGCTATTGAGTCAGCAGACTATGCCCTAGCGACTAGCTCAGGTATGTCAGCTATTGTACTGGCCTTTAGCGTCTTTCCAGTAGGTAGTAAGGTCTTGGCTGTCCGTGACCTTTATGGTGGTTCTTTCCGCTGGTTCAACCAAGTGGAGCAAGAAGGCCGTTTTCATTTTAACTATGCCAATACAGAAGAAGAGTTGATTGCCGAGTTGGAGAAGGACGTGGATGTTCTCTATATCGAAACGCCAACCAATCCCTTGATGTTGGAATTTGATATCGAAAAACTAGCAAAATTGGCTCATGCTAAGGGTGCCAAAGTGGTGGTGGACAATACCTTCTACAGCCCTATCTACCAACGTCCGATTGAAGATGGAGCAGATATCGTTCTTCATTCAGCAACCAAGTATCTAGCAGGACACAATGATGTCTTGGCTGGAGTGGTTGTAACCAATAGTTTAGAACTATACGAGAAGCTCTTTTACAATCTCAATACGACAGGGGCAGTCTTGTCTCCATTTGACAGTTATCAATTGATTCGTGGTCTCAAGACCTTGTCTCTTCGTATGGAGCGCTCAACAGCTAATGCCCAAGAAGTGGTTGCCTTTTTGAAGGATTCTCCAGCAGTTAAGGAAGTTCTCTACACTGGTCGTGGGGGCATGATTTCCTTTAAAGTAGCCGATGAAACACGCATTCCTCACATTTTAAACAGCCTCAAGGTCTTCTCTTTTGCGGAAAGTTTAGGTGGGGTTGAAAGTCTCATTACTTATCCAACGACGCAAACTCACGCTGATATTCCAGCAGAAGTGCGCCATTCTTATGGTTTGACAGATGACCTCTTGCGTTTGTCGATTGGAATTGAGGATGCTAGAGATTTGATTGCAGATTTGCGACAAGCCTTGGAAGGATAAGACAAAGATGGGAAAATATGATTTTACAAGCCTGCCAAACCGTTTAGGGCATCATACCTATAAATGGAAAGAAGCAGAAACGGATAGTGAAGTCCTACCAGCTTGGATAGCGGATATGGACTTTGTAGTCTTGCCTGAAATCCGCCAAGCCGTGCAAACTTATGCGGATCAACTGGTTTATGGCTATACCTATGCCAGTGAAGAGTTAATTAAGGAAGTTCAAAAGTGGGAAGCCACACAACACGGTTACCACTTTGACAAAGAGGCTCTTGTCTTTATCGAGGGTGTGGTACCAGCCATCTCAACAGCTATTCAAGCCTTTACAAAAGAAGGCGAAGCGGTTCTGATTAACACACCTGTCTATCCACCCTTTGCTCGCAGTGTCAAGTTGAACAACCGTAGATTGATTACCAATTCTTTGGTGGAAAAGGATGGTCTGTTTGAGATTGACTTTGACCGACTGGAGAAGGATTTGGTGAAAGAGGAGGTCAAACTCTATATTCTTTGCAACCCTCACAATCCTGGTGGACGTGTGTGGGAAAAGGAAGTGTTGGAAAAGATAGGCCAACTCTGTCAAAAATATGGTGTTTTGTTGGTTTCAGATGAGATTCACCAAGATTTGGCCCTCTTTGGTCACAAGCATCATTCCTTCAATACTATCAATCCTGAATTTAAAGAATTTGCTATCGTCTTGAGTAGTGCCACTAAAACCTTTAACATCGCTGGAACAAAAAATTCATATGCAGTTATTGAAAATCCTAAGTTGCGAGTGGCTTACCAGAAACGCCAGTTGGCCAATAACCAGCATGAAATTTCAGGCTTGGGTTATTTGGCGACAGAAGCTGCCTATCGATACGGTAAAGATTGGTTAGAGGAACTCAAGCAAGTCTTTGAAGACCATATTAATTATGTGGTGGATCTATTTGGAAAAGAGACTAAAATCAAGGTCATGAAACCGCAAGGAACCTACTTGATTTGGCTTGATTTTTCAGCCTATGACCTGACTGATGAAACATTACAAGAGCTTTTGAGAAATGAAGCTAAGGTTATCCTCAACCGTGGTTTGGATTTTGGGGAGGAAGGAAGTCTCCATGCCCGCCTCAATGTAGCCATGCCTAAATCTCTGCTGCAAGAAGTTTGTCAACGGATTGTGACGACTTTTGCCAAACTTTAAAAATCCAGCCTTCTAGGAGAAAAGTATCTCTAGAAGGCTATTTTCATAGGGGAAAATATGGTATAATAAAAAGATAAGGTAAAGGTAAAAATATGGCTAAATTGATTCCGGGGAAAGTCCGTATCGAAGGCGTTGCCCTTTATGAAACTGGTAAGGTTGACATTATCAAGGAAAAGAACAATCGGCTCTACGCTCGCGTTGCAGAAGAAGAACTGCGCTATAGTTTAGAGGATGATTTGGTTTTTTGTGCCTGCGATTTTTTCCAAAAGAGGGCCTACTGTGTGCATTTGGCAGCTCTGGAGCATTTTCTGAAAAATGATGAGCGTGGTCAGGAAATCTTGCAGAGTCTGGAAGAAGGTCATGAAGAAAAAGAGGCCGTTGAAACCAAGGTGACCTTGGGTGGAAAATTTTTGGACCGAATCTTGTCTCCAAAATCAGACCGAACCTATGAGTTGTCAGCTGTGGGTCAGGTGGAAGCAGGAAGCAATCATATCTTGTGGACTCTGAGAATCGGGCAAATCAATAGCCAAAAATACTACGTTATTCGGGATATTCCACTCTTTTTAAAAGTCGTCGAGAAGAGAAAACCTTATATGATTGGTAAAACTTATGAGGAGTCTCTATCTTGGGAAGCCTTTAATGAGGAAAGTCAAGAGCTTCTGACTTTCTTACGCGGACTAATGGAGGAAGGACTTAGTCCAGAGCTTTTTTTCCAAAACCAAGGTCGGCATCTCTTTTTCCCTCTGACTTTTTTTGAGCAGGGTGTGAATTTACTGATGACCTTGCCCCATTTTCAATTTGACCATCAAGTGGATAGCTACCAGACTCTACTTTTTCAGGATATGCATGCGGATGCTAATCTATTTGCCTTTACAGTAACAGAATACTCAGATTATTTTGAAATGGAAATCGGTGAGAGTCCAAGGGTTAATGTCTTTTATCAGGGAGCTGTGCTTTTCCATAAAGGACAGGTTTATTTTCTAACAGACCAGCAGATGTGCCTTCTCAAGGAAATCAAAGCGCTGCCTTTGGATCAACATGGAAAGAAATACCTGCAATTTGATAGTAGTGACCGAGATAAGTTGGCTTCTTGTTTAACTCTTTTTAGCCAGATGGGGACCGTTTCAGCTCCAGAACGTCTACAAATCAAAACTTTTGAACCCTCTTTTTACTTTGATAGGGAAGAGGATAATCGGATTCGTTTAGAAATTCAGTTTGATTATGGAGATAAGCAGATATCTAGCCGACAAGAGCTAGAAGAATTACCTTTTTCGAGTGATGCTGACTTAGAAGAAAGAGTTTTCCAAGTCTGTTTAGCAGTGGGATTTGAAGCAGATTTTCAATCTTGGCGTCAGGCCTTAAAAGCCGAGTCTGTTTATCATTTCTTCCATGAAATCATTCCAGTCTTTGAAAAACTCGGGAATGTTGATCTATCAGACAAATTAGAAGAACTCTATAACCTAGCAAGCCCTCAAGTGCAGATTGCTTCCAAGGGAGGCCTCTTGGAAATTCAATTTGATTTTCAAGATATTGACCAAGAGGAAATTGACCAAGCCATGCAGGCCTTGGTTGATAATCGAGATTTTTATATTGATTCGTCTAATCAAGTCTACTTTTTCGATGAAGAAACTAAGAACATTCGCCAAAATCTACAGGAACTGGGGCAATTTGAGTTAAAAGATGGGGCCTTGCAGGCTCGAAAATCCTTGGCTTATAGTTTGGCTCATCTCTTTGAAGGACGTGACCGTGTTTCTTTTTCACAAGAATTCCAGAATTTGGCCTACGATTTGACGCATCCAGAGGACTTCCCTAGACAAGAAACTCAGGTTCAGGCTGATCTGCGAGATTATCAGGAAAAGGGAATCGGCTGGTTGCAAATGCTCCATCATTATGGTTTTGGTGGGATTTTGGCTGATGATATGGGACTTGGTAAAACTCTGCAGACCATTGCTTTTTTGACTAGTCAAGTGACAAAAGAAAGTCGGGTCTTGATTTTAGCTCCGTCAGGTTTAATCTACAACTGGGCAGATGAGTTTCAGAAATTTGCCCCCCAGTTGAATGTGGCTGTTGTTCATGGTTTGAAAGCTAGTCGTGAGGAGATTCTTGCCGAGAGACATCAAATCTATGTGACGAGTTATGCTACCTTCCGTCAGGACAGTGAGCTTTATCAGGGGATGGCCTTTGACTTCCTTTTCTTAGATGAAGCTCAGGTCATGAAAAATGCCCAAACTAAGATTGCCCAGACCTTGAGACAATTTGTGGTGCCGTCAGTCTTTGCCTTGTCAGGAACTCCTATTGAAAACCATCTGGGTGAGTTGTGGTCTATTTTCCAAATCGTCATGCCAGGACTCTTGCCAAGCAAGAAAGAATTTATGAAATTACCAGCTGAGCGCGTTGCTCAGTTTATCAAACCTTTCGTTATGAGGCGCAAGAAAGAAGAAGTGCTGACTGAATTGCCAGACTTGATTGAAGTGGTTTATAAAAATGAACTGGAAGACCAGCAAAAGGTTATTTACCTAGCCCAGTTGCAACAGATGCGGGACCGTCTAGCTCAAGTTTCAGATCAGGAATTCCAACGAAGTCGGGTGGAAATCTTGTCTGGTTTGATGCGCTTGCGCCAAATCTGTGACACTCCTGCCCTCTTTATGGAGGATTATCAGGGAGCCAGTGGCAAACTGGATAGTCTCCGAGACCTGCTGGTCCAGGTGGCAGATGGCGGACACCGTGTATTGCTTTTCTCGCAGTTCAAGGGAATGTTGGAGAAAATTGAACAAGAACTGCCAGACTTGGGCTTGACTTCCTTTAAAATTACGGGTTCAACCCCAGCCAAGGAAAGACAAGACATGACCAAGGCCTTTAACCAAGGAGAAAGAGATGCCTTTTTGATTTCTCTTAAGGCTGGTGGTGTCGGTCTGAACCTGACAGGTGCTGATACGGTTATTTTGGTTGACCTTTGGTGGAATCCTGCGGTGGAAGCGCAAGCCATTGGCCGTGCCCATCGGATGGGGCAGGAAGAAACGGTTGAGGTTTATCGCTTAGTGACCAGGGGAACCATTGAAGAAAAAATTCAGGAACTCCAAGAACAAAAGAAACATTTGGTGTCACAAGTATTGGATGGAACAGAGTCACGTGGCAGTCTGACCCTAGCAGAAATTAGAGAAATTTTAGGAATTTCTGAAGCCAGCACTTGAAAAATCAAGACAATACGCTATAATGAAGTGTTGAAAGGAAATAGAAAATGAGAGAAGAACGATTTCCATTAGTGTCAGATGATGAGGTTATGCTGACTGAGATGCCGGTTATGGACCTCTATGATGAATCTGACTTTATCAGTAATATCAAGGGAGAATACCGTGATAAGAATTATCTGGAGTGGGCCCCTATTACTGAAGAAAAACCAGCAAAACCGATTGAAAAGCCCGTAGAGAAACCTAAGAAGGCTGGTTTAGGAGTTAAAAAAGAAGGAAAGAGCTATGCGGAGGTGGCGCGTGAAGAAGCGCGTGCGGATTTGAAAAAGAAGCGCTCAGCAAGTTATCTGACTAAGGATATTACTACTACAAGGCGCCCTTCTCAGCAACGTTTGGATAGACAGGGCAATCAACCTACCGCGCCTTTCCAAAAGGAAAATCCTGGTGAATTTGTTAAATATAGTCAAAAATTGACCCAGTCTCATTACATTTTGGCGGAAGAAGTGAACAATATTTCGACTCAAGCTGAGCCAAAAGAAACTTCAGGCCCAAAGAAAAACAATTATGATTTTCTGAAGAAGAGCCAAATCTACAATAAAAAGAATCAACAAAAAGAACAAGAACGTCAGGTTGCCCAAGAGTTGAATCTGACAAGAATTACGGAATAGGGGAGAAAACATGTCAAAGACATATCATTTTATCGGAATTAAGGGATCAGGTATGAGTGCCTTGGCCTTGATGTTGCACCAAATGGGGCATAAGGTACAGGGTTCAGATGTTGAAAAGTACTACTTTACTCAACGTGGTCTTGAGCAGGCAGGAATTACCATTCTTCCTTTTGATGAAAAGAATCTAGACGGTGATATGGAAATTATCGCTGGAAATGCCTTTCGTCCAGATAACAACGTCGAAATTGCCTATGCGGACCAAAATGGCATTAGCTACAAACGTTACCATGAGTTCCTAGGTAGCTTTATGCGCGACTTTGTTAGCATGGGAGTTGCTGGAGCGCACGGAAAAACTTCAACGACAGGTATGTTGTCTCATGTCTTGTCTCATATCACAGATACTAGCTTCTTGATTGGAGACGGGACAGGTCGTGGATCAGCTAATGCCAAATATTTTGTCTTCGAATCTGACGAATATGAGCGCCACTTCATGCCTTACCACCCAGAATATTCTATTATTACTAACATCGACTTTGACCATCCAGACTATTTCACAAGTCTAGAGGATGTTTTCAATGCCTTTAACGACTATGCTAAACAAATTACTAAGGGTCTCTTTATCTATGGTGAAGATGCAGAATTGCGTAAGATTACGTCTGATGCACCAATTTATTATTATGGTTTTGAAGCAGAAGGTAATGACTTTGTAGCTAGCGATCTTCTTCGTTCAACAACTGGTTCAACCTTCACCGTTCATTTCCGTGGTCAAGAATTAGGGCAATTCCATATTCCAACCTTTGGTCGTCACAATATCATGAATGCGACAGCCGTTATTGGTCTTCTTTACACAGCAGGATTTGATTTGAACTTGGTGCGTGAGCACTTGAAAACATTTGCCGGTGTTAAGCGTCGTTTCACTGAGAAAATTGTCAATGATACAGTGATTATCGATGACTTTGCCCACCATCCAACAGAAATCATTGCAACCTTGGATGCAGCTCGTCAAAAATATCCAAGTAAAGAAATCGTAGCAATTTTCCAACCGCATACTTTTACAAGAACCATTGCCTTGTTGGACGAATTTGCCCACGCTTTGAATCAAGCGGATGCTGTTTATCTAGCGCAAATTTATGGCTCTGCTCGTGAAGTGGACCACGGCGACGTTAAGGTAGAAGACCTAGCCAATAAAATCAACAAGAAACACCAAGTTATCACTGTTGAAAATGTTTCTCCACTCCTTGACCATGATAATGCTGTTTATGTCTTTATGGGTGCAGGAGACATCCAAACCTATGAATACTCATTCGAGCGTCTCTTGTCTAATTTGACAAGCAATGTTCAATAGGCTATTCACATGGAAATTCCAATTAAGATCATTCAGGCAAGTAAGTCTGATTTGACTGAGATAGAGGTACTTCAGGCTTCATCTTTTCCAGCTGAAAAGCAGCAACCTTCCCATATTTTAGAAGAAAGTATCCGTAAGTCTGCGGATACCTTTCTTCTAGCTAGGGATGAAAATCAGCTTCTGGGCTATGTTCTAGGTGGTCCTTACCCACACAATCCGAAATGTCTAGAAGTACATTCTTTAGTCATTGATACTGACCATCAGAGACAGGGCTTGGGAACGCTTCTTCTTGCGGCTTTGAAAGATGTGGCAGTTGAGCTGGATTACAAAGCTATTCGTTTGAAGAGTCCTGATGAGTTGCTATCCTATTTTGAAATGAACGGTTTTATTGATGAAGAAACTTCCCTTTATGCAGCTAGCCAGGGTTATAGTATGATTTGGTTTAATCCCTTTTATCTGGAGGTACAATGAAAATCAGACAAGCAAGATTAGAAGATTTAGATCGTATCGTTGAGATTGAACTAGAAAATTTCTCACTTGAAGAAGCCATTCCTCGCTCGGTTTTTGAAGCTCATTTGCGAGAAATTCAGACCTCTTTTCTGGTTGCAGAAAAAGAGGGCAGAATCATGGGGTATATAGAAGGGCCAGTTGGACCACACCGCCATCTGCAGGATCAGTCTTTTACAGAAGAGATAGAAGATTATAGTCATGAGCCGGGTGGTTATATCTCTGTGACCTGTCTTTCTATTGCCAAGGAGGCACAGGGCCTTGGACTTGGTCAGAAATTACTAACAGCCCTGAAAGAACTGGCTCTTGAACACGAAAGAGAAGGTATTAACCTAACCTGTCATGACTATCTCATCGCCTACTACGAAAAGCATGGATTTGTCAATGAAGGCCAGTCTCAATCAATCTTTGCAGGAGAAACATGGTATGATATGATCTGGGACGCTAAAAAATAAGCTAGAAAAGCATGCTAGGTTGCTTTTCTTTCGTTTTTAAGATATAATATTATGGATTGTCAACGAGGAGGATAAACTTTTGAGTGAAAAGCCAAGAGAAGACGAAAAATTAAGCTTTAAAGAGCAGATTTTACGTGATTTAGAAAAAGTAAAACGTTATGAAGGGATTCGTCAAGAGGCCGCTGAACTTGATGAAAAAAAATCAGCATTGTCTGTCCCTGACACAAAAATTGCTGATGAAGAAGTGATGAATGCATCCCTATCAGCTGTTGAAAAAATTATGGAGAATGCACCACGTGTTCCACAGCATCCTAGTGAAGATGTGCCTGCATCACCGGCGGAGGAACTAAGAGAGGAAGCTCCAATCGTTCCTAGTCACCCTAGTCAAGATGTTCCAGCTTCACCAGCTGAAGCAAGTCCATCAAGACCGGTTCCAGGACCAGATGTCAATCGTCCACAAAAGGCCGAAAGAGATTTGAACACAACTCCAACAAGAGTAGCTGTTTCTTATAGAACCGAAGAACCAAAAGAGACACAAGCAGAAGCGCCAAGACCTGAACCGGTCGTTGAAGCTGAAGCTGTTGACGTGATTTCTGAAACTCCACGTCGTAGTCGTCGTGAGACAGTTAAACCTGTTAAGAAGAAAAAATCACATTTGAAAGCTTTCTTCATTTCTCTATTGATTTTCCTTGCCTTGATTTCAGCAGGTGGTTACTTTGGTTACCAGTATGTTCAATCATCTTTATTACCAGTTGATGCAAATTCTAAGGAATATGTAACGGTTCAAATCCCAGAAGGATCCAATGTCCAAGAGATTGGATCAGCACTTGAACATTCTGGTGTGATTAAACACGGAGTGATTTTTGCTTTTTATGCTAAATATAAGAATTATTCAGATTTGAAGGCTGGATATTACAATTTGCAAAAGAGTATGAGTACAGAGGATATCATTAAGGAACTCCAAAAAGGTGGTACTCCTGAACCTCAAGAACCTTCACTTGCAGATTTGACCATTCCAGAGGGATATACAATTGAGCAAATTGCCCAAGCTGTAGGCCAATTACAAGGTGAATTTAAAGAACCTTTGACAGCAGAAGCTTTCTTGGCTAAAGTGCAAGATGACAACTTTATCAGTCAAGAAGTTGCTAAATATCCAAATCTACTCGAAAGCTTGCCAACGAAAGAAAGTGGAGTTCGTTACCGTTTGGAAGGTTATCTTTTCCCAGCGACCTACTCTATCAAGGAAAGCACAACTATTGAAAGTTTGATTGATGAGATGCTGGCAGCTATGGATAAGACCTTGACTCCGCACTATAGTGCAATCAAGTCTAAAAACTTGACAGTCAATGAATTGCTAACAATTGCTTCACTTGTTGAAAAAGAAGGTGCTAAGACTGAAGACCGTAAGTTGATTGCAGGTGTCTTCTACAATCGTTTGAACCTTGGTATGCCACTTCAAAGCAATATTGCAATCTTGTATGCCCAAGGGAAACTTGGCCAAAATATTAGCCTAGCAGACGATGCTGGAATTGACACATCGATTAATTCACCATATAATGTTTATACCAAACCTGGTTTGATGCCTGGTCCAGTAGATAGTCCAAGTCAGGACGCGATTGAAGCAAGTATCAACCAAACAAAGAGTGAGAACCTCTACTTTGTAGCCAATGTTACAGATGGTAAAGTCTATTACGCAGTGACACAGGAAGAACATGATCGGAATGTAGCTGAACACGTTAATAGCAAGCTTACTCAAAATAGTAGTTCAAACTAAGACTACAAAAATGAGAATCTCAGATAGAGATTCAATACTATCGAAAGAAAGTTGAGAAAAATGGCAGAAAAAACATATCCTATGACCCTAGCGGAAAAGGAAAAACTTGAAAAAGAATTAGAAGAATTGAAATTGGTCCGCCGACCAGAAGTGGTAGAACGCATTAAGATTGCTCGTTCATACGGTGACCTTTCTGAAAACAGTGAGTACGAAGCAGCTAAGGATGAACAAGCCTTTGTTGAAGGACAAATCTCTAGCTTGGAAACAAAAATCCGTTATGCTGAAATCGTCAATAGCGACTCAGTTGCCGATGATGAAGTAGCGATTGGTAAAACAGTCACTATTCAAGAAATTGGTGAGGACGAAGAAGAAGTTTATATTATCGTAGGTTCAGCGGGTGCGGATGCCTTTGCAGGTAAGGTTTCAAATGAAAGCCCAATTGGACAAGCCTTGATTGGCAAGAAAACAGGTGACACAGCAACCATTGAAACACCTGTTGGTAGCTATGATGTAAAAATCTTGAAGGTTGAAAAAACAGCCTAAAAACAGAAAAAAGGAGTGGGGAGGCAGTGCGCTTCACTCACTCCTTTTTCCATTTTAAATTGAATTGGAGACGTTATGAGTTCAAAGAAGAAAAAAAATAAGATGGAGCGTGGTCTGACCAATCGTCATGTGCAGGTTATGGCCATTGCGGGAACAATCGGAACAGGACTCTTTTTGGGAGCGGGTCGCTCTATTAGCCTAACAGGTCCTTCTATTGTGCTGATTTATATGATTACTGGGGCCTTCATGTTCCTCATGATGCGTGCGGTTGGGGAAATGCTCTATCAAGACCCTGAGCAACATACCTTTATCAATTTTATCACGCGCCATTTGGGTAAGGGCTGGGGTTATTTCTCCGTTTGGTCTTACTGGCTATCCGTTGTCTTTATCGGTATGGCGGAAATCACTGCTATCTCTCACTATGTTCAGTTTTGGTTCCCTAGCTGGCCAAGTTGGATGATTGAGATTGGATTTTTGACTATTCTAGCCTTAGTAAATCTGATTGCGGTGAAGCTCTTTGGGGAAGTTGAGTTTTGGTTTGCTATGGTCAAGATTGTGGCTATTTTAGCTATGATTGCCACAGGAGTCTTTATGGTCTTGACAGGCTTTAAGACACCACATGGAGTAGCAAGTTTGGCTAATATCACCGATAATTTCTCCTTATTCCCAAATGGTGGAGTAAACTTTGTCATGGCCTTCCAGATGGTTTTCTTTGCTTACCTCATGATTGAGTTTATCGGGGTAACGACTTCAGAAACCAAAAATCCACGTCAGGTCTTGCCAAAAGCCGTTAAGGAAATTCCTCTACGTATCGTCTTTTTCTATGGTGGAGCTCTCTTAGCCATTATGTCCATTATTCCTTGGCGTGAACTAGCATCCGCTGATTCACCGTTTGTTACAGTATTTGAATTGGCCGGTATCAAGTGGGCGGCAGCCTTGATTAACTTCGTCGTTTTGACCTCAGCAGCATCTGCTCTTAACTCGACCCTTTATTCAACAGGTCGTCATTTGTACCAGATTGCCCATGATTCGCCAAATCCATTCCTAAAAGCAATCAAGGCAGATACTCTTTCTCGCCATAATGTGCCACAAAATGCTATCATTGCCTCAGCGGTTCTGATTGCCCTAGCAGCCTTTATCAATGTTTTGCCAGGTGTTTCCGATGCCTTTGCCTTGATTACGGCATCGTCATCAGGTGTCTATATCGCTATCTATATCTTGATTATGGTGGCTCACCTTAAATACCGCAAGTCACCAGACTTTATGGCGGATGGCTATCTCATGCCCCATTATCGTTTCCTAAATCCCTTAACCATGCTCTTCTTTGCCTTTGTCTTTGTAACCCTCTTTTTACAAGAGTCTACATTTGTCGGAGCAATCGGCTCAGCTATCTGGATTATCGGTTTTGGGATTTATAGCCAGTGGAAATTTAGAAAATAGATTTGAGACTCATCAACTCAGGTTGGTGGGTTTTTCTAGTTTGACAGTCTATTGAAATAAGACTATAATCAAGCTGTAACAGTGTTTAAGGAGATTTAGATGTACTTTAGATTGGAAAATGAGGAATCCCAGAAAGTCCAGGAAATTGGGAATCTGATTCGTGCTTATAATCGTTCAAAAAGAGAAGAAGCTGAAAGTGAGCCACTTAATCTTTATGTCGAAGATGAAAAGGGCAATCTCCTGGCAGGTTTGATAGCAGAGACTTTTGGAAATTGGTTAGAAATCGAGTATTTATTTGTAAAAGAGGAACTGAGAGGGCAAGGAATCGGTTCAAAACTATTGCAGCAAGCAGAAACTGAAGCTAAGAATCGAAACTGTCGATTTGCTTTTGTTAATACTTACCAGTTTCAAGCTCCAGATTTTTATAAAAGGTATGGCTACAAGGAAGTCTTTTCTTTGCAAGACTATCCCTACATTGGGCAAAGATATTATTACCAAAAAGATTTGTAAGGTGAATATGAAAGTATAAGGCAAAGAGGGGTTCTTGACATAGGTATGAAGGGGATTCTCGATAAATACCAGTTAAATCCTAGAAATTGTGTCTTCCTAGACGATATTTAAGACAAACCAATCGCAGCTGAGACATTAGATGTGAAAGCTTACCATGCCGTTGATATTTTGAAAAAATTGAATAAGCAGAAAACTCTCTATCTTTTTGTGGTAGAGAATTTTTTTATTAACAAAATATTACAAAATGACAGTTATATATTGCATTGAGTTAGATATATGATATAATGTTGTTAAAAAGACACGCAACTTTTTAAAACTATAAGGAGGACGAAGGTGGCTAAAAATTTAAAATTAAAATTAGCTCGGGTAGAGCTTGATTTAACTCAAGGTCAACTGGCAGAGGCTGTCGGGGTGACGCGCCAGACTATTGGTTTGATAGAAGCGGGGAAATACAATCCCAGTCTCTCGCTCTGCCAGTCCATTTGCAGATGTTTAGGCAAAACTTTGGATCAATTATTTTGGGAGGAAGAAGATGAAAAATAGATTTTTTTATTATCAATTACTAGACGAAAGAGAAGAACAACTGATCAATAAAGCGGGGGCTGAAAGTTTCTATATCTCTATAGCTTTCTTGATTTTATCTTATATGATTGCAGTATTAGCACCAAGTCTTTTTAATCCGAGAATGATTCTCATCACTATCATTATTGGAACTTCTTACTTTTTCGGCCGTGCTCGAGATTTTGGTGTGAACTACTATAGTCGTTTTCATTTTACAATTTTAGGGTGTTTGCTGGTAACTCTCGCTATTACGACTCTTTTGATGTTGCAGAATTATCAATTTAACATAGAAATTTATCAGCACAATCCTTTGAACGTTAAATACTTATCTGCTTGGGTCATTACTTATCTGAGTTACCTTCCTTGGGTTTTTATCGGTAATCTCGGCCTTAAAAGTTATGGCGAATGGGCTCAGAAAAAGTTTGAACAAGATATGGATGAACTGGAGAGTGGAGAATAGCTTGTTACTCTTTTCTCAATCCAGCCAAAATGTGTTATAATAGTACTAATTTATTGGAACACATGAAAGTTCTTGAAATTTTTCATTGGTTTCTAGTTAAGGAAGTAGGAAAAGTATGTATCCAGATGATAGTTTGACATTGCACACGGACTTGTACCAGATTAACATGATGCAGGTTTACTTTGACCAAGGGATTCACAATAAAAAGGCGGTTTTTGAGGTCTATTTCCGTCAGCAACCGTTCAATAATGGCTATGCGGTTTTTGCAGGTTTGGAAAGAATTGTGAGTTATCTTGAAGACCTGCGTTTTTCAGATAGTGATATTGCCTATTTGGAGTCGCTAGGCTATCATGGGGCATTCTTAGACTATCTCCGCAATTTCAAGTTGGAGTTGACCGTTCGTTCTGCCCAAGAAGGGGACTTGGTCTTTGCTAATGAACCAATTGTGCAGGTGGAAGGTCCTCTAGCCCAATGTCAATTGGTTGAAACGGCTCTTTTGAACATCGTCAACTACCAGACCTTGGTGGCGACTAAGGCAGCTCGTATTCGCTCGGTTATTGAAGATGAACCCTTGATGGAGTTTGGGACACGTCGGGCTCAAGAAATGGATGCAGCTATCTGGGGAACACGCGCAGCAGTGATTGGTGGCGCCAATGGAACCAGCAATGTGCGTGCTGGTAAACTTTTTGACATTCCTGTTTTGGGGACCCATGCCCACGCTTTGGTACAGGTTTATGGTAATGACTATGAGGCCTTCAAGGCTTACGCTGCGACCCACAAAAATTGTGTCTTTCTTGTGGATACCTATGACACCCTTCGCATCGGTGTACCAGCTGCCATTCAGGTGGCGCGTGAGCTGGGTGATCAGATTAACTTTATGGGTGTTCGGATTGACTCTGGAGATATTGCCTACATTTCTAAGAAAGTCCGCCAGCAATTGGACGATGCTGGATTTACAGAGGCTAAGATTTATGCTTCAAATGATTTGGACGAAAATACCATCCTCAACCTCAAGATGCAAAAGGCCAAGATTGATGTCTGGGGCGTGGGAACTAAGCTGATTACAGCCTATGACCAGCCAGCTCTTGGGGCAGTTTATAAGATTGTTGCCATCGAAGATGAAAATGGGAACATGCGCAATACGATTAAGCTGTCAAATAATGCTGAAAAAGTGTCTACACCAGGTAAGAAGCAGGTGTGGCGCATTACCAGTCGTGAAAAAGGCAAGTCAGAAGGAGACTATATCACTTATGATGGCGTAGATGTTGCCAGTATGACAGAAATCAAGATGTTCCATCCGACTTATACTTACATCAAGAAGACCGTTCGTAATTTTGATGCTGTTCCTCTTTTGGTGGATATCTTCAAAGACGGAAAATTGATTTACAACCTGCCTAGCTTGACTGAGATTCAGGACTATGCTCGTAAGGAATTTGACAAGCTTTGGGATGAGTACAAGCGCGTGCTCAATCCGCAACACTATCCAGTGGATTTGGCGCGTGATGTATGGCAAGACAAGATGGACTTGATTGACAAGATGCGCAAGGAAGCCCTTGGTGAAGGAGAAGAAGAATGAGTTTGCAAGAAACGATTATCCAAGAATTGGGCGTAAAACCAGTGATTGATGCCCAGGAAGAAATTCGTCGTTCTATTGATTTCTTAAAAAGATACTTGAAAAAACATCCCTTCCTAAAGACCTTTGTACTAGGGATTTCTGGGGGACAAGACTCAACCTTAGCAGGACGTTTGGCTCAACTGGCCATGGAAGAACTGCGAGCAGAAACGGGAGATGACAGCTACAAATTTATCGCTGTCCGCCTGCCTTATGGAGTGCAAGCTGATGAAGCAGATGCTCAAAAAGCCCTAGCCTTCATTCAGCCAGATATCAGTTTAGTGGTGAATATCAAGGAGTCTGCAGATGCTATGACAGCTGCAGTTGAAGCGACAGGTAGTCCTGTTTCAGACTTCAACAAGGGAAATATCAAGGCACGTTGCCGTATGATTGCTCAGTATGCCCTTGCTGGTTCCCATAGCGGAGCGGTCATTGGAACAGACCACGCTGCGGAAAATATCACAGGTTTCTTTACCAAGTTTGGTGACGGGGGTGCGGATATTCTCCCTCTTTACCGCCTCAATAAGCGTCAAGGAAAACAACTCTTGCAGGAACTTGGTGCAGACCCAGCCCTTTATGAAAAAATCCCAACAGCAGACCTAGAAGAAGACAAACCAGGCCTAGCTGACGAAGTAGCCCTCGGAGTCACTTATGAAGAGATTGACGACTACCTAGAAGGCAAAACAATCAGCCCAGAAGCCCAAACAAGAATTGAAAACTGGTGGCACAAAGGCCAACACAAACGCCACCTACCCATCACCGTATTTGATGACTTTTGGGAGTAAAAAGGTCCGGGGGACCTTTTTACCCCGAGTTTAGAAATAAGAAAATGAGGAACCTCCATTGGAGGTTTTCAGCCTCTCATCTTGAAATAAGAAAGTGAGAGAAGGTCCGAGGGACCTTGAACCCCGAGTCTAAAAATAGGAAAACGAGGCACCTCCAGTGGAGGTTCTTACCCCGAGCATGGAAACAGGTAAGCGAAGAAGGTCCGAGAGACCTTTTTAGCTTATTACCTTGAAATTAAAAAGCAAAGTAAATTTAAATTGAGGTTGGACAGAGAATCATCTATCAGAAAGCGAGGTAGCGTCATGAAAGCAATCGGTACGCAAATATTACAGACAGATCGTTTAATCTTGCGAAGATTTGTGGAAAGTGATGCAGAAGCTATGTTTCAAAATTGGGCTTCATCCGCTGAGAATCTGACCTATGTCACCTGGGATCCTCATCCTGATGTCGAGGTGACTCGAAACTCGATTCGTAATTGGGTTGTTTCTTATGCTAATCCCAACTATTATAAATGGGCCATTTGTCTCAAAGAAAAGCCAGAGCAGGTGATAGGAGATATCAGCATCGTTGCAATAGATGAGAACGATTCTTCTTGTGAAATTGGCTATGTGCTAGGCAAGAAATACTGGGGTCATGGTATGATGACGGAGGCCTTGAAAGCTGTCTTGGACTTCTGTTTTACTCAAGCAGGCTTTCAAGAAGTCAAGGCACGATATGCTAGTCTTAATCCAGCTTCAGGTCGTGTCATGGAGAAGGCTGGAATGTCCTATCTCAAGACTATTACCAATGGTGTAGAGAGAAAAGGATATCTTGCAGATCTTATTTATTATCAGATAAGTAGGGAAGACTAGTGAATTTTCTTTTCTGCTTTCATCTAAGTCAGACTGTGTCTGGCTTTTTTTGCAACATTTTTTACATAACCTGATTAAATTCCTATTTTTCCCTATCATTGCCCCTGTTTTTTCTGGAGTTTTGGGGCTATAATAGTCCTATCAAATCAAAGAATGGAGGAAGGCAATGGATAATATAATCTTTTTTATCAGTGTTTTTCTGGCTGGAATTCTTTCCTTCTTTTCTCCTTGTATTTTACCCTTGTTACCGGTTTATGCAGGGGTCTTGTTGGATGATAAAGATGGTGCTCAGGCTTCTAGTGGCAAATTTTAATCTCATTTGTTAGTTTATTGCGAACTCTGGCCTTTATAGCGGGTATTTCTTTTATCTTTATCTTACTAGGCTATGGAGCTGGTTTTTTAGGCAATTTGCTGTATACTTCTTGGTTTCAGTATGTGACGGGTGCGGTTATCATTCTCTTGGGCTTACATCAGATGGAAGTCTTACATTTTCAGGGACTCTACAAGGAAAGAAGGCTACAATTACAGAGACAGGGGCAAGAGGGGAACGGCTATAGTCAGGCATTTTTACTGGGGTTGACATTTAGTTTTGCTTGGACGCCTTGTGTGGGGCCGGTTCTTGGCTCTGTTTTGGCCTTGGCAGCTTCAGGTGGTTCAGGTGCTTGGCAGGGAGCTGGTCTCATGTTAATCTATACGCTGGGTCTAGCACTACCATTTTTGGTTCTAGCTCTTGCCTCCAGCTATGTTTTGAAACATTTCCGAAAACTTCATCCCTATCTAGGAACCCTCAAAAAAGTGGGTGGTTTCCTCATTATCGTGATGGGAATCTTGGTGCTTTTGGGAAATGCTTCCATTTTGACTACATTATTTGAATAGAGAGGAAAAAGAAATGAAAAAATGGCAAACATGTCTCCTTGGAGTCGGCTCAATCTGTTGCTTGGCAGCCTGTTCAGCTAAAAATATGTCAGACGAAGCTACTATGAAGGAGCAAACAAAAACAGAACAAGTCAGTGCGCAAACTGCGACTAAAGGTCAGGCGGTTGCTGATTTTGAACTAACGGGAGTAGATGGCAAGACCTACCGCTTGTCTGATTACAAGGGCAAGAAAGTCTATCTCAAATTCTGGGCTTCTTGGTGTTCCATCTGTCTAGCTAGTCTTCCTGACACGGATGAAATTGCTAAAGATGCTGGAGACGACTATGTGGTCTTGACAGTGGTGTCTCCTGGACATAAGGGGGAACAAGCAGAAGCAGACTTTAAGAACTGGTACAAGAGCTTGGATTATAAAAATTTCCCAGTTCTAATTGACCCATCAGGAAAACTGTTGGAAAGTTATGGTGTCCGTTCTTACCCAACTCAAGCCTTTATAGACAAGGAAGGCAAGCTGGTCAAAACGCAACCAGGTTTTATGGATAAGGATATGATTTTAAAAACATTGAAAGAAATGGGGTAGAGAAAGGTCATGAATGATAAAGTAAAATTGTTTGTCTTGGCAGGAATATTTTTCCTAGCCATAACCGGTTTCTATTTTCTATTGATGCGAAATGCAGGGCAGACAGATAGCTCGCAAATTGAGAAAGCATCAGTTAGCCAAGGAGGAAAAACAGTGAAAAAAACAGAAGTGAGTAAAGACGCAGACTTGCACGAAATTTATCTAGCTGGGGGATGTTTCTGGGGAGTGGAGGAATATTTCTCACGCGTTCCTGGAGTAACGGATGCCGTATCAGGCTATGCAAATGGTAGAGGGGAAACAACCAAGTACGAATTGATTAACCAAACAGGTCATGCGGAGACTGTTCATGTCACCTATGATGCCAAGCAAATTTCCCTTAAGGAAATCCTGCTTCATTATTTCCGCATTATCAATCCAACCAGCAAAAATAAACAAGGAAATGATGTGGGAACCCAGTACCGTACTGGTGTTTATTACACAGATGACAAGGATTTAGAGGTGATTAACCAGGTCTTTGATGAGGTGGCTAAGAAATACGATCAACCTCTAGCAGTTGAAAAGGAGACCTTGAAAAATTTTGTAGTGGCTGAGGATTACCACCAAGACTATCTCAAGAAAAATCCAAATGGCTACTGCCATATCAATGTTAATCAGGCGGCCTACCCCGTCATCGATGCCAGCAAATATCCCAAACCAAGCGATGAAGAATTGAAAAAGACCTTGTCACCTGAGGAGTATGCAGTTACCCAGAAAAATCAAACAGAACGAGCTTTTTCAAACCGCTACTGGGATAAATTTGAATCTGGTATCTATGTGGATGTGGCAACTGGCGAACCGCTCTTTTCATCAAAGGATAAGTTTGAATCTGGTTGTGGTTGGCCTAGTTTCACCCAACCCATCAGCCCAGATGTTGCTACCTACAAGGAAGATAAGTCTTACAATATGACACGCATGGAAGTGCGGAGCCGAGTTGGAGATTCTCACCTGGGCCATGTCTTTACGGATGGACCACAGGACAAGGGTGGCTTGCGCTACTGTATTAATAGTCTCTCTATCCGCTTTATTCCTAAAAACCAAATGGAAGAAAAAGGCTACGCTTATTTACTAGATTATGTCGATTAAGAGGGCTTTCCTAAGCAGTTAGAGGAGAATTTTGCTATACTGATACTAGTAAGTGACAAAGGAGAGAAGCATGACCTACACAATCTTAATCGTAGAAGATGAATATCTGGTAAGACAAGGCTTGACCAAGCTGGTCAATGTCGCAGCCTACGATATGGAAATCATCGGTCAAGCTGAAAATGGAAGACAGGCTTGGGAATTGATACAAAAGCAGGTGCCAGATATCATTTTAACCGATATCAACATGCCTCAGTTAAATGGCATTCAGTTAGCCAGTCTGGTTCGAGAAACCTATCCTCAGGTTCATCTAGTTTTTTTGACAGGCTACGATGATTTTGATTATGCTTTGTCTGCTGTCAAACTAGGTGTGGATGACTACCTGCTTAAACCCTTTTCTCGTCAGGATATTGAGGAAATGTTGGGGAAAATCAAGCAAAAGTTAGATAAGGAAGAAAAGGAAGAGCAGTTACAAGATTTATTGACCGATAAGTTTGAGGGAAATATGGCTCAGAAAATCCAGTCCCATCTGGCTGATAGCCAGTTTAGTTTAAAGTCTTTAGCAAATGACTTAGGCTTTAGCCCGACTTATCTGAGTTCTTTGATTAAGAAAGAGTTAGGCATGCCTTTTCAGGATTATCTGGTGAGAGAACGTGTCAAACAAGCCAAGCTCTTGCTTCTGACAACGGATTTAAAGATTTATGAGATCGCAGAGAAGGTTGGTTTTGAAGATATGAACTATTTTACACAACGTTTTAAACAGATTGCAGGTGTGACACCTCGTCAGTTTAAGAAGGGGGAAGGTCGATGAAACGTTCTTCTCTCTTAGTCAGAATGGTTATTTCCATCTTTCTGGTCTTTCTCATTCTCCTAGCTCTGGTTGGGACTTTCTACTATCAATCTAGTTCTTCAGCCCTTGAGGCTACTATTGAGGGCAATAGCCAGACGACTATCAGTCAGACTAGCCACTTTATCCAGTCTTATATCAAAAAATTAGAAACCACCTCTACCAGTTTGACCCAGCAGACAGATGTCCTAGCCTATGCTGAGAATCCCAGTCAAGACAAGGTCAAGGGAATTCGAGATCTATTTTTGACCATCTTAAAATCAGACCAGGACTTGAAAGCTGTTGTATTGGTCACCAAATCAGGTCAGGTCATTTCTACAGATGATAGTGTGCAAATGAAAACCTCCTCAGATATGATGGCTGAGGATTGGTACCAAAAGGCTATTCATCAGGGAGCCATGCCAGTTTTGACCCCAGCTCGTAAATCGGACAGTCAGTGGGTCATTTCTGTCACTCAGGAACTTGTTGATGCAAAGGGAGCCAATCTGGGTGTACTTCGTTTGGATATTTCTTATGAAACTCTGGAAGCCTATCTTAACCAACTTCAGTTGGGTCATCAGGGCTTTGCCTTCATCATCAATGAAAACCATGAATTTGTTTATCATCCTCAACACACAGTTTATAGTTCGTCTAGCGAAATGGAGGCCATGAAACCCTATATTGAGACAGGGCAGGGCTATACTCCAGATCACAAATCCTACGTCAGTCAGGAAAGAATTGCTGGAACTGATTGGACGGTGCTTGGCGTGTCTTCGCTGGAGAAGTTAGACCAAGTTCGGAGTCAACTCTTGTGGACCTTGCTTGGGGCCAGTGTCACATCTCTTCTTGCCTGTCTCTGCTTGGTGTGGCTTAGTCTTAAACGCTGGATTGCTCCTTTGAAGGATTTGAGAGAAACCATGCTGGAAATTGCTTCTGGTAATCAGAATCTTCGTGCCAAGGAAACTGGTGCCTATGAACTGAGAGAGGTGACTCGCCAGTTCAATGCCATGTTGGATCAGATTGATCAGTTGATGATAGATATTCGTAGGCAGGAGGAAACGACCCGTCAGTACCAACTTCAAGCCCTATCAAGCCAGATTAACCCCCATTTCCTCTATAACACCTTGGACACTATTATCTGGATGGCTGAATTTCAGGATAGTCAGCGTGTGGTGCAGGTGACCAAGTCCTTGGCAACCTATTTCCGCTTGGCGCTCAATCAGGGTAAAGATTTGATTTGCCTGTCTGATGAAATCAATCATGTCCGCCAGTATCTCTTTATCCAGAAACAACGTTATGGAGATAAGCTGGAATATGAAATTGATGAAAATCCTGCCTTTGATAACCTAGTCTTGCCCAAGCTGGTGTTACAACCCCTTGTAGAGAATGCTCTTTACCATGGCATCAAGGAGAAGGAAGGTCAGGGACATATTAGAGTTTCTGTCCAGAAACAGGATAGAGGACTAGTCATCCGCATTGAGGATGATGGCGTTGGCTTCCAATCTACTGGAGACAATAGTCAGAGTCAGCTCAAACGTGGAGGAGTTGGTCTGCAAAATGTTGACCAGCGTCTCAAACTTCATTTTGGAGAAGATTACCAGATGAAGATTGATTCTGCACCCGACAAAGGAACGAGGGTTGAAATATACATAAATAGAATAGAAACTAGCTAACTCCCAGTCAATTCTGGGAGTTTTATGCGTAATCGAGAAAGCTTTCTAGGTTGTCTATCTTGCTAAAAATAAGAAAAAACGATATGATAGATAATGACAAAAGAGGTATCAAGTATGAAGGAAAAAGACATTCAAAGAGAAACAAGCCAGATTGTAGAAGATGTATTGGAAAAGGCCAATTTGAAGCAAGGATCCATCTTTGTTTTAGGCCTTTCTTCTAGTGAAGTGATAGGTGGTCAGATTGGCAAGGAATCCAGCCAAGAAATTGGCGAAATCATTGTGAAAACCATCCTAGATATCCTAGAAGAAAAAGGAATTCATCTAGCTGTTCAAGGTTGTGAACATGTCAATCGGGCTCTCGTTGTTGAACGTCAGGTGGCAGAGCAGTTGGGTCTGGAAATGGTCAGTGTCCTTCCTACTCTCCATGCAGGAGGTTCAGGTCAATTGGCAGCTTTTAAGTTTATGCATGATCCAGTTGAGGTTGAATTTATCAAGGCCCATGCTGGATTGGATATCGGAGACACTGCAATTGGCATGCATGTCAAGCATGTTCAGGTTCCGATTCGCCCTCTTTTGAGAGAAATTGGGCATGCCCATGTAACGGCTCTTGCTAGCCGTCCCAAATTAATCGGAGGTGCGCGTGCGCACTATCCTCAAGATTCTATTAGAAAGTCGTGAGAATGAGAAAAACAAAACAACAACTAGAAAAAATTACCAAATATTCAATTCGTAAGTTAACTGTTGGGGTAGGTCCTGTAGCCATCGGGGCCTTCCTTTTTGGTGCAAGTACCCTTTCAGTAGACAAGGTACAAGCCAATGAAGTTGGCGGAGCTTATAGCGTTCATTACCGTTATTTGGCGGAGCAGGAACTGACCGAGTCTGAAAAAGCCCTGATTCATCATGAGGTTCCTACAGAATTTCAAGATGATGATATTCTTTATGTAGTTTATCGTAAAAAGGCAACTAACAGTCAACAACTTCCTTACACAGGAAGTAAGGAGCTAGCTCTAGCAGGCCTTGGCTTGGCAACGGCTTCTCTAGCAGTCTTTTTGGTGTCCAAAAAAGGTCGCAAAGAGGTTCTAGGTGTTCTCTTGATTGGTTCTTTAGGAGCCAGCACCTTTGTACCTTATGGGACGTTTGCGTTTGAAAATAAAGAATTGCTTTCTTATAACCAAACTATTTCAGCATCTACACATGACGGCTTGGCTGAAGGGATTATCCACATTGATGGCTATGAATACATTGGATACTTTAAGGAAGCGGAACTCCATCCATCAAGACCAGCTTCAGCTGAACAGCCTCAGTTGCCAGTAGAAAAGCAAAGTTCAAAAGAAATCGAGAAAACAGAAGTCGTTCAAGAAAGACCTGCGGTTACTCCAGAAACTGTCGTTGAAAAACCTGTAGTAGAGAATCCAATTGCTCCTGCGGTTGAAGCAAAACCAGTTTCTGAGAAGCCTCAGACAAGACAGGAAGAGAGCTTGGTGGAGATTCCTTTTGAAACGGTCACGAGCCCAGATGCTAATTTAGCAGAAGGACAGACTCGTATTGTCACAGCCGGAGTAAATGGTCAGCGTCGCCTTGTAACTAAAGTATCGATGGTCAATGGTCAAGAAGTTAGAGAAGTCATCGAAGACCAAGTTGTTCAAAATCCTGTGTCGCAAGTCATTGCAGTCGGGACTAAGAAAGAGGTGCAACCTGCCCCAACTCCAGTACCACAAGCTGAACCAAGTCACCAAGTAGCTAAAGGAACCCAAGAGACAGGTAAGGAAGGTCAATCTTTAACGCAAGCGGAATTACCAGAATCCCCAGTTGAAGTAAAAGGAACTCAAGAGGAGGGTCAAGAAGGTCAAGCCTTAACCCAACCAGAAAATCCAGAATACCATGAAGCTAAAGGTGTTCAAGAAGTGAAAGAAGGCGAGCAGCAAGGCCAAGCTTTAGTACAGCCAGAACTTCCAGAATATAAAGAACCAGTTTCAACAAAAGGAACACAAGAACCTGGTCAAGAAGGTCAAGCACCAGTACAAGAAGTAAACCCAGAATATAAAGTAACAACTGGTACTGTTGAGAAGTCTATTGAAAGTGAATTAGATTTCACAACAGAAGTAGTTCCGGATGATACAAAATATGTGGGTGACGAAGTAGTTGAAAATCCTGGTTCTAAAGGAGTTCAAGTTACGAAAACAACTTACGAAACAGTGGAAGGTGTGGAAACAGACAAAGTCCTTTCTACAACTACAGAAGTGAAAACTCCTGCTGTTCCTAAAGTCGTTAAAAAAGGGACAAAACCAGTTGAAGGAACAGTAGTTGAAACAAGAGAAGAAGTCATTCCTTTTGCTACAAAAACAGAAGATGATGACACTTTAAAACGTGGAACAACTAAAGTTGCTCAAAAAGGTGTAGACGGTAAGAAACAAATTACTGAAACCTATAAAACGATTCGTGGAGAAAAAACAAGTGAAGCTCCAACAGTAGAAGAAAAAGTTCTTCAAGCACCTCAAGATAAAATTATTAAGAATGGTACAAAAGGTATAGAAAAACCAACATTACAGTGGGCTAATACTGAAAAAGATGTCTTGAAGAAGAGTGCCACAGCTAGTTATACATTGACTAAACCAGCTGGTGTAGAAATTAAATCCATCAAATTAGCATTAAAAGATAAAGATGGACAACTTGTTAAAGAAGTAACGGTTGCTGAAAATAATTTAAACGCTACTTTAGATAAATTGAAATATTATCAAGGTTATACCCTATCTACTACAATGGTTTATGATCGTGGAGAAGGCGAAGAAACTGAGAAATTAGAAGATAAACAAATTCAGTTAGACCTTAAAAAAGTTGAAATCAAGAATATTCAAGAAACAAGCTTGATAAGTGTAGATGATGCTGGTATTGAAACAGACAGTAGTTTATTATCCTCTATTCCAAGTAATGTCAAACCATTTTATTTGAAGGTTACGACACGTGACAATAAAGTTACAAGATTAGCGGTAAATAAAATAGAAGAAGTAACAGTTGAAGGGAAAACATTATATAAAGTTACTGCTACAGCACCAGATTTAGTACAGAGAAATGCTGATAATACTTTTACTGAAACTTATACACATTATTTTGCAAAGCCAAAAACACGTGAAAATGATGTTTATTATGATTTCAATGAGCTTGTAAAAGCAATGCAAGAAAATCCAACAGGAAATTACAAAATTGGTAGTGATTTGAATGCGGTAAATGTTAAACCAGCAGGAAAATCTTATGTAACAAATGTATTCAAGGGTACATTATCAAGTACGGATGGAAATCACTTTGCGATTCATAATATTACTAGACCGTTATTTGGGAACATCGAAGGTGGTTCAGTAAAAGACTTACAACTAGAAAACGTTAATATTGAAATGCCGTGGGCAAATAATGTTGCCCCATTGGCAAATGTTGTAAAACGTGGAAATATAGAGAATATTAAAGTCACAGGTAAAGTTTCTGCTGGAAATGATATTACGGGTATGGTGAATAAATTAGATGAAAGTACAATGACAAATGTTGCTTTTATCGGTAAACTTCATATTTCCGGTGATAAAGGAAACTGGGCTGGTGGTCTAGTAAGTGAAAACTGGAGAAGTAATGTTGATAAGGGCTATGTTGAAGCGGATGTTACTGGAGAGGCTGCTCGTTTTGGTGGAATTATTGCTAAAGTAAATCATGGTACAGATCCACGAGATGTTGGGCAAAAAGGATTCTTGAAGAATTCAGTTGCTAAAGGAACTATCGATATTAAAAAACCGATTGAAGTTGGTGGATTAGTACATTCTAACTGGTCATGGGGACTTGTTGAAAACAATGTAACAATGATGAAAGTTAAGAATGGTGGAGAGATTCTATATGGTTCCAAAGATTTAAATGACGATAAATATTTTGGTGCTGACTGGGTAAGAAATACAAACTTTACTGTCAATGATGTTAGTGAAGGGCTTCAATCTTATAAACTTTCTAATAAATGGAAAGGAGTTTCACAAGACGAAGCAAATAAGAAAATTGAAGCAATGGGAATCACTGCTGATAAATTTACTAGCACAAAACCAGTTGAAGATCGATTAAATAATAGTTTAAATAGAGAAGAAGAGTATAAAGCGATTGATGATTATGATGCATCTCGTGAGCTTGCATACCGTAACATTGAAAAACTTCAACCGTTCTACAATAAAGAGTGGATTATCAATCAAGGGAATAAAATTCCTGCTGGTTCTAAATTGTTAACGACTGAAGTATTATCCGTTACAGGTATGAAAGATGGACAATTTGTAACTGATTTATCAGATGTTGATAAGATTATGATTCATTATGCTGATGGTACGAAAGAAGAAAAATCTGTATCACCTAAACCTACATCAAACGTAGAACAAGTAAAAGAATATGGTATTACAGATTTAGGAGATGTCGTTTACACACCTAATATGGTGGTTAAAGACCGTGCTCAATTACTAAGTGATATTAAAGCAAAATTAGATACAATTACTCTTGAATCTCCTGAGGTTCGTGCGATAACAGGTAATGTTGGAGCATTATACTTAGAAGAAAGTTTTGCAGAAGTAAAAGGAAATCTTGATAAATTAGTAAAAGCTCTTGTTGAAAATGAAGATCATCAGTTAAATGGTGATGAGGCAGCCATCAAAGCACTTCTTAAGAAAGTAGAAGATAATAAAGCTAAAATCATGATGGCACTTACTTACCTCAATCGTTATTATGGTATTGAATATGGTGACTTAAACATTAAGAATATAATGATGTTTAAACCAGATTTCTATGGTAAGACACCAAGTGTTATTGATAGATTAATTCGAATTGGTTCGCAAGAAAAGAACTTGAAGGGTGATAGAACTCAAGATGCATATCGTGAAATTATTGCAGGAGATACTGGTAAAGGTGATTTACGTAGTTTCTTAGATTATAATATGCGTCTCTTCACAAATGATACAGATCTTAACGACTGGTTTATCCATTCAGCGAAAAATGTTTATGTTGTAGAACCAGAAACAACAAATCCAGATTTCAAAAATAAACGTCATCGTGTTTTTGATGGTCTAAATAATAATATGCATGCACGTATGATTTTACCATTATTGAACTTGAAGAAAGCACATATCTTTATGATTTCAACCTATAATACTATGGCTTATAGTTCATTTGAAAAATATGGTAAAAATACAGAAGCTGAACGTGAAGCGTTCAAAGAACGTATTAATTATGTAGCTAAAGCTCAACAAACATACTTAGACTTCTGGTCACGTCTTGCACTTCCAAATGTTCGTGATAGACTGCTTAAGAGTCAAAATATGGTTCCTACACCTGTATGGGATAATCAAGCTTATGCGGGTATTAAGGATGCTAATCGTCGTGGATATGGTACAGATGGGAAGGTAGCGACACCAATTCGTGAGTTATTTGGCCCAACAGATAGATGGCATCAAATTAATTGGAATATGGGAGCGATGGCTAAAGTCTATGCAAAACCAAATGAAGATGAACAAGTTTTCTTCATGGTGACAGATATGATTAGTGACTTTGGTATTTCAGCCTTTACACATGAAACAACTCACGTAAATGACCGTATGGCATATTTAGGAGGTTCGGGACATCGTGAAGGTACGGATTTAGAAGCATTTGCACAAGGTATGTTGCAATCACCTGCTGAAACAAGTCCAAACGGTGATTTTAAAGCACTAGGATTGAACATGGCCTACGAACGTCCAAACGATGGAAAACAATGGTACAACACTAATCCTAATGATCTTGCATCTCGTGATGAAATTGATCATTACATGAAAGGGTTTAATGACACATTAATGCTTCTGGATTACCTTGAAGGAGAAGCAGTATTGAACCAACATGATAAAGAGTTAAATAGTGCTTGGTTTAAGAAAGTTGATAAGAAATTACGCGGAGCGAATACGAAAAATCAATATGATGTAGTTCGTGATCTGAATGACGAAGAAAAGGCATATGATTTAAATTCTGTTAATGACTTAGTAGAGAAAAACTTCATGACAAAACATGGTCCTGGTAATGCTACATATGACCCAACTGGATTTGGAACTGCCTATGTAACAGTGCCTATCACTGCAGGTATCTATGGTGGTAATACAAGTGAAGGAGCTCCTGGCTCAATGTCATTCAAACATAACACCTTCCGTATGTGGGGTTACTTTGGATATGAAAAAGGCTTCCTAAACTACGCTTCAAATATGTTAAAAGCTGAATCTAAAAAAGCTGGTAACGCTACTTTAGGTGACGACTTCATCATTAAGAAAGTTTCTGATGGTAAATTTACTTCTCTAGAAGCTTGGAAGAAAGAATACTTCAAAGAAGTTGTGGATAAAGCGAAAGCAGGATTTAACCCTGTTACAATCGACGGTACTACATACAGTAGTTATGATGACTTGAAGAATGCATTTGCTGCAGCAGTTGATAAAGATAAAGCTACTCTTAAAACTGATAAAAATGGAAACAAATCTGTTTCTACAAACAATACAGTTACACTCAAAGAGAAATTATACAAAAAACTTCTTCAACAAACAAACAGCTTTAAAACTTCAATCTTTAAGTAATCGAAATCTCTCATCTGCTTTGCGGATGAGGGTTTTCTTAATTTGTGCTATACTTAAGGTATGCATAGAAAAACAGTGATTGATTTTAGGGATTTGGGGGAGAGATACACCTTCACTCAGCCTATCAAAGAGTTAAAAACGAGAGATGTAGCAGAAGTGGCGGACTTGCTGGCACAAGTGGAAAGCTACCAAAAGAAGGGCTATTATGTGGTGGGCTATGTTAGCTACGAGGCTGCACCCGCTTTTGAAGAGAAACTAGCAGTTCACAAGGCACCTTTATTGGACGAGTATTTACTGTATTTTACTGTTCACGATAGGGTGGAGACCTCCCCTATTCCTCTGACTTATGATGAGGTTGATTTGCCTTCAAATTGGCAGGAAGTGACGTCTGAAGCAGAATATGAAAAGGCGATTGCTCAGATTCACCATCATTTGCGGCAGGGGGATACCTATCAGGTTAACTACACCGTCCAACTCAAGCAGGACTTAAGTGCTGATCCTTTTGCTATCTACAATCGTATGGTGGTAGAGCAGGAGGCGGGCTACAATGCCTATGTGGAACATGACGAGATGGCAGTGATTTCCATGAGCCCAGAGCTCTTTTTTGAGCAAAATCACCGTGAGTTGACAACGCGACCAATGAAGGGAACAACTCAGCGTGGGGTCACCAACCAAGAAGACCTTGTCCAAGCTAGTTGGTTGGAGCAGGATCCTAAAAATCGCTCTGAAAATATGATGATTGTGGACCTCTTGCGCAATGATATGAACCGTATTTCTGAGGTGGGGAGTGAGCATGTAGAACGTCTGTGCCAAGTGGAACAGTATTCGACAGTTTGGCAGATGACTTCGACCATCAAGAGTCAATTGCGAGAGGATGTTGACCTTGTTGAAATCTTTCGTTCTCTCTTTCCTTGTGGTTCCATAACGGGAGCACCCAAAATTGCGACTATGGAGATTATAAAGGACTTGGAGCCACAACCGCGTGGAGTCTACTGTGGAACCATTGGTCTCTTGCTTCCAAATGGACGACGGATTTTTAATGTGGCCATTCGGACTATTCAACTCTACAAGGGGCAAGCTATCTATGGAGTTGGCGGAGGCATTACTTGGGATAGCACTTGGGAGTCTGAATACCGTGAGGTTCATCAAAAGGCAGCAGTTCTCTATCGTAAACAAGCTCGCTTCCAACTGATTACAACTGGAAAAATCAGTCAAAAACAACTGCTGTTTGAAGAGCAACATATAGAAAGACTGAGAAAAGCAAGTCGATATTTTTCATATCCTTTTGATGCAGAAGACTTGAAACAAAAGATAAAGGAAGAGTGTCAGGCTTGTGATGTTCATCAAGACTATCGTTTGCAAATTAGTCTCAGCAAATCTGGAGAGATAGAAGTCGATCGCCAAGTATTGAAACCTCTCAGTTCGTCCTTCTGCCAAGCAAAACTTTGTCTACAGGGAGCAGATTTGAATCAATCCTTTACCTACTTTAAAACCACTTACAGACCACACTTAAGTCTAGGTAAACAGGAAATCATTTACCATAATGAAAGAGGAGAACTTCTTGAAACCTCTATCGGAAATTTGGTTCTGAAAATCGCTGGGAAACTCTACACACCATCTATCCGACTTGGAATCTTGCCAGGAATTTACCGTCAGCATTTACTAGAAACAGGACAGATAGAAGAGAAAGTCTTGACCTTGGCAGATTTAACCCAAGCAGAAGCTATTTACGGCTGTAATGCCGTGAGAGGTTTGTATGAGTTAATCTTACAGGAGAAGTAGATGAAACTGATATTTTTACACGGCTTAGGGCAGTCAGCAGAGTCTTGGAAAGAAGTTCGGGATTTACTGACAGATTATCCTTCTGAGGCTATCGAGTTATTTCCTTCTGGAGTTAGCAACTATCAACAAGCTAAAGAGCGAGTTTATCAGCATCTAGCTCAAGAGACAGAACCTTTTATTTTGGTTGGATTGTCCTTAGGTGCTGCCCTGGCACTAGAACTTTCCAGTTATGATTTACCAAATCTTCAAGGTTTAGTTTTGTCAGGTTGCCCTCTGAAATTAGCTGGAAATATCTTATTTAAAATCCAGTTGATGATTTTTAAACTACTTCCAAAAAGTTTTTTTGAAAAACGGGGAGCAAACAAAGCTCTTATGGTCGGAGTTTCTGAGGAATTGAAGACACTTGATTTAACAGATATATCAAGAACTTGTCCTTATCCAACCTTACTAATTTGTGGTAGCAAAGATAAACCGAATCTTAGTTCTATGAGAAGTATTCATAAACTAATATCAGAATCCCAATTTCAGATTATCCCAGACGGCCCTCATGTTTTGAATAAGGAAAAACCAAAAGAGTTTGCAGAAATAACCAGAAGTTTCCTTGAATTGCTGAAATAAGTTTGATAAAATACTATTGAAATCGATATCATAATTATGGGAGAAAAAATGAACAAACGTCTATTTTTAAAAATGAGTCTAGCTAGCTTGCCAGTTTTAGCCTTGTTTTCACAACCTGTGTTAGCAGAAGAAAATATTCATTTTTCTAGTTGTAAAGAGGCTTGGGCGAATGGATACGCAGATATTCACGAGGGAGAACCTGGTTATTCTGCCAAGTTAGACCGCGATCATGATGGTGTGGCTTGCGAATTGAAAAATGCCCCTAAGGGTGCTTTCAAGGCAAAACAATCAACGGCAACTCAAACTGATACAACTTCATCCACAGCAAGTGGTTGGGTTAAGCAGGATGGTGCTTGGTATTACTTTGATGGAAATGGAAATCCAGTAAAAAATGCATGGCAGGGAAATTATTACCTGAAAGAAGATGGTCAAATGGCCCAGAGCGAATGGATTTATGACTCTTCTTATCAAGCTTGGTATTATTTGAAATCAGATGGTTCTTATGCTCGCAATGCATGGCAAGGAGCTTATTACCTTAAATCAAACGGTAAAATGGCACAAGGTGAGTGGGTCTATGATTCTTCTTACCAAGCCTGGTATTACTTAAAATCAGATGGTTCTTATGCTCGCAATGCATGGCAAGGAAAC
This sequence comes from Streptococcus mitis, assembly GCF_002096735.1. Taxonomy (GTDB): domain Bacteria; phylum Bacillota; class Bacilli; order Lactobacillales; family Streptococcaceae; genus Streptococcus; species Streptococcus mitis_CZ. The sequence goes on from NZ_NCVC01000011.1 coordinate 50,120, forward strand.
TACTATTTGAAATCAGATGGTAAAATGGCTAAAAATGAGCGAGTTGATGGAGGTCGCTACTACGTAGATGCTTCAGGTCTATGGAAACCATAAGTAAGGATAAAATCTAGAAAGTTAATGCAAACCTTTGCATAAATGAGTGAATTTTGTTATACTAGTACTGTAAGCATTTTCAGTTAATTCATAATGAAAAAGGAGAATATGATGAGTCAAAAGATTATTGGGATTGACCTTGGTGGAACTTCTATCAAATTTGCAATCTTGACAACGGCAGGAGAAATCCAAGAAAAATGGTCTATCAAGACCAACATTTTGGATGAGGGAAGTCATATCGTTGACGATATGATTGAGTCTATTCAACATCGTTTGGACTTGCTTGGATTGGTAGCAGCAGACTTCCAAGGTATTGGAATGGGATCACCAGGTGTGGTTGACCGTGAAAAGGGGACTGTTATTGGTGCCTACAATTTGAACTGGAAAACCCTTCAACCAATCAAAGAAAAGATTGAAAAAGCCTTGGGTATTCCATTCTTCATCGATAATGATGCCAACGTGGCAGCTCTTGGTGAACGTTGGATGGGTGCTGGTGATAACCAACCAGATGTTGTCTTTATGACACTTGGTACAGGTGTTGGTGGCGGTATCGTCGCTGAAGGCAAATTGCTTCATGGTGTTGCTGGTGCAGCAGGTGAGCTTGGCCACATCACTGTTGACTTTGACCAACCAATCGCATGTACTTGCGGTAAGAAAGGTTGCCTTGAGACAGTTGCTTCAGCAACAGGGATTGTCAACTTGACTCGTCGCTATGCTGATGAATACGAAGGCGATGCAGCCTTGAAACGCTTGATTGATAATGGAGAAGAAGTAACTGCTAAGACTGTCTTTGATTTGGCAAAAGAAGGAGATGACCTTGCTTTGATCGTTTACCGTAACTTCTCACGTTACTTGGGAATTGCTTGTGCTAACATCGGATCAATCCTAAACCCATCAACCATCGTCATCGGTGGTGGGGTGTCAGCTGCGGGAGAATTCCTTCTACAAGGTGTTCAAAAAGTTTATGACGAAAATACCTTCCCACAAGTACGCACATCAACAAAATTAGCTCTTGCAACTCTAGGAAATGACGCTGGGGTTATCGGAGCAGCATCACTTGTATTACAATAAAATAATAAAAGGAGAAAAACACTACTTTAAAGCGAGTGATTTTCCTCCTTTCTTTTTTTATGCTATACTAGTTAGGACAATAAATGAGGTGAGAGTAAATGACAAAAGCAGATACGATTTTTAAAGAAAATATTGAACGAATCCTCAAAGATGGAGTCTTTTCTGAGCAGGCTCGTCCCAAGTACAAGGATGGGACTGTTGCCAACTCCAAGTACGTAACGGGTGCCTTTGCAGAGTATGACTTATCTAAAGGAGAATTTCCAATCACAACCTTGCGTCCTATTGCCATCAAATCCGCAATCAAGGAAGTGCTCTGGATTTACCAAGACCAGTCTAATAGCCTAGAAGTGCTCAATGACAAGTACAATGTTCACTACTGGAATGACTGGGAGGTGGGAGATACGGGAACTATTGGTGAGCGTTACGGGGCAGTCGTTAAGAAACACGATATTATCAATAAGCTTCTCAAGCAGTTGGAAGCTAATCCTTGGAACCGTCGAAACATTATCTCCCTTTGGGATTACCAAGCTTTTGAGGAGACAGATGGGCTGCTCCCCTGCGCCTTTCAGACCATGTTTGATGTCCGCCGTGTAGATGGAGAAATCTATCTGGATGCGACCTTGACCCAGCGTTCTAACGACATGCTAGTGGCCCACCATATCAACGCTATGCAGTACGTGGCTCTTCAAATGATGATTGCCAAGCATTTTGGCTGGAAGGTTGGGAAGTTCTTCTACTTTATCAACAACCTCCATATCTATGATAATCAATTTGAACAAGCAGAGGAATTGCTTCGTCGGGAGCCGTCAAACTGCCAACCACGTTTGGTCTTGAATGTGCCAGATAAGACCAATTTCTTTGATATCAAAGCAGAAGATTTTGAGTTGGTGGATTATGACCCTGTTAAGCCACAGTTGAAGTTTGACCTAGCTATTTAAAAGAATAGAAAAAAGAAGTTGAGACAATGAATCCCAACTTCTTTTGTTTCTTAACGTGATACGCGGCGACGAGCTGCTTTTTTACGGTTTTCTTCGATGAAAGCTGCTTTTTGCTCTTCTGGTTCGATCACTTTCTTTTTAAATGCGTATACTGCACCTGCGACTGCAGCGACAGTTCCTGCGACACCTGTTACAAGACCTTTAGCGAATCCTTTAGCCATGAGTCTTCCTCCTTTATCTTCTTAATCAGCCAGCCCCTTCAAGAGGTCACATTTTTCTGACCGACCTTTTTGTGTTATAATAATATTAACGAAAAAATGGGAATTTTTCAAGGAAAAAAGATGAAAACAAAAATAATTGTGATTGTTGGACCGACTGCAGTTGGAAAGACGGCTCTAGCCATTGAAGTGGCCAAGCGTTTTAATGGCGAAGTGGTTAGTGGAGATAGCCAGCAAGTCTATCGAGGTCTAGATATTGGGACGGCTAAGGCTAGTCCAGAAGAGCAGGCAGCTGTTCCCCATCATTTAATCGATGTTAGAGAGGTAACCGAGTCTTACTCGGCTTTTGATTTTGTTTCAGAAGCTAAGATGGCTATTGAGGATATTCATGGTCGTGGCAAGCTAGCCATTATTGCTGGTGGGACTGGGCTTTATATCCAGAGTTTGCTTGAAGGTTACCACCTGGGTGGGGGGACACCTCATAAGGAGATTTTGGCCTATCGGGCTAGTTTGGAGCCTTATACAGATGAGGAATTAGCCTATCTGGTGGACCAAGCAGGCCTTGAGATTCCCCAGTTTAATCGTCGTCGTGCAATGCGTGCCTTGGAAATTGCCCATTTTGGTCAGGATTTGGAAAATCAAGAGAGTCTATATGAACCGCTGATTATCTGCTTGGATGATGAGCGCAGTCAGCTTTATGAGCGTATCAATCGCCGAGTAGATCTAATGTTTGAGGCTGGGCTTTTGGATGAGGCTAAGTGGCTCTTTGCCCATTATCCAGATGTGCAGGCAGCCAAGGGCATTGGCTACAAGGAACTCTTTCCGTATTTTCGTGGGGAGCAGACTTTGGAGGAAGCTAGTGAGAGTCTCAAACAGGCGACCCGCCGTTTTGCCAAGCGTCAGTTGACCTGGTTCCGTAATCGTATGCAGGTCACCTTTTATCAGATTGGAGAAACTGGTGTGCAAGACCGCATTTTAAGCCAGATAGAGGAGTTTTTAGATGATTGAAACGGAGAAAAAAGAGGAACGGGTTCTGCTGATTGGTGTGGAATTGCAAGGCATGGACAATTTTGACCTCTCCATGGAAGAATTGGCCAGTCTAGCTAAGACAGCTGGGGCAGTTGTTGTAGATAGCTACAGACAAAAACGTGAAAAATATGATTCCAAGACCTTCGTCGGCTCTGGTAAGCTAGAAGAAATTGCGCTCATGGTGGATGCAGAAGAAATTACCACTGTCATCGTCAACAATCGTTTAACTCCACGGCAAAATGTCAATCTAGAGGAAGTTCTGGGTGTTAAGGTCATTGACCGTATGCAGTTGATTTTGGATATCTTTGCCATGCGAGCTCGAAGCCATGAAGGGAAGCTCCAAGTTCACCTAGCTCAGCTCAAATATCTCTTGCCTCGCTTGGTTGGTCAGGGAATTATGCTCAGTCGTCAGGCAGGGGGAATTGGTTCCCGTGGACCTGGTGAAAGCCAGCTGGAGCTGAATCGTCGTAGTGTTCGAAACCAAATTACGGATATCGAGCGCCAGCTCAAGGTGGTTGAGAAAAATCGGGCGACTGTCAGAGAAAAACGTTTGGAGTCAAGTACCTTTAAGATTGGTTTGATTGGTTATACCAATGCTGGGAAGTCAACTATCATGAACACCTTAACCAGTAAGACCCAGTATGAGGCTGACGAGCTCTTTGCGACTCTGGACGCGACGACTAAGAGTATCCATCTGGGGGGCAATCTCCAAGTAACTTTGACAGATACAGTTGGCTTTATCCAAGATTTGCCGACAGAGTTGGTGTCCAGTTTTAAGTCAACCTTGGAAGAAAGCAAGCATGTGGACCTTCTGGTTCATGTTATCGATGCCAGCAATCCTTACCATGAGGAGCATGAAAAAACAGTCCTGTCCATCATGAAAGACCTGGACATGGAAGATATTCCTCGCCTGACCCTTTATAATAAAGCGGATTTGGTGGAGGATTTTACGCCTACCCAAACGCCTTATGCCCTCATTTCTGCCAAGTCTGAGGATAGTCGTGAGAACTTGCAGGCACTATTTTTAGAGAAAATCAAGGATATTTTTGAATCTTTTACCCTGCGCGTGCCTTTTTCTAAGTCCTATAAGATTCATGATTTAGAAAGTGTAGCGATTCTGGAAGAACGTGATTATCAGGAGGATGGCGAAGTGATTACAGGCTACATTTCCGAGAAAAACAAATGGAGGTTAGAAGAATTTTATGACTGATATTAAAACGTTGGCTCTAAAATATGGGGGCTATACAAGTCTGGACAAGGTCTATCTGGATCAACTTCTAGCTGGTAAAACAGAGCAAGAGCAGTTGGCACTGATCACTCCTCCGCCCAGCGTGGTCAATGCTTACTTTGCAGAACTCTATCAGAAAAAAAGTCCTGAGGCTGCGACGGATTATTTTGCGGAACTCAGTCAGGAACTGAATCTTTACAATACTGAGCCAAGTTTCACCCTAGAAAATAAGCCTTTTATTCGGCTTAATCTGTCTGGTAAATCCTTTGGTTTTTGTTATGAGAGTGAGGGTCTGGGTCGGATTTTCTCTGAAGATAAAGAGGTTCTTTCAGAAGACTTGCTCTTTGAAATTGCGCAAATTTTCCCCCATCAACTGGTCTTTGAAGAGTCTGGTAAGATTTACATGAAGGCTGTTGGAGATGAGGAAGTTGTTAGCATGGAGAGTCTAACAGCTTTAACTGATTTGGAAAGCTTGGCTGATGGTCGCAAGCGTCTAAAAGGTTACAGCCAAGAGGAGTTATTACAAGAAGCTACTGCTTTTTCTGGCAAGCGCTATTTCCGATCGGAAAACCGCACAGCCATGTTATATATTGATTAATTAGAAAGTATCGAATGGATATTCAATTTTTAGGAACGGGGGCTGGTCAGCCCTCTAAAGCCCGCAATGTTTCAAGTCTCGCCCTGAAGCTCTTGGACGAGATTAACGAAGTCTGGCTCTTTGACTGTGGAGAAGGAACGCAAAATCGCATTCTGGAAACAACGATTCGACCACGCAAGGTTAGCAAAATCTTTATCACTCACTTGCACGGAGACCACATTTTTGGCTTGCCAGGTTTCCTTTCTAGCCGTGCCTTTCAAGCCAATGAAGAGCAGACAGATTTGGAAATCTATGGACCGCAAGGGATTAAGTCCTTTGTCTTAACCAGTCTTCGTGTGTCAGGTTCTCGTTTGCCCTACCGCATTCATTTTCATGAGTTTGACCAAGATTCTCTAGGAAAAATCCTTGAGACCGATAAATTCGCGGTGTATGCAGAGGAGCTGGACCACACTATTTTCTGTGTTGGCTATCGTGTTATCCAAAAGGATCTAGAAGGAACGCTGGATGCTGAAAAACTCAAGGCTGCTGGTGTCCCATTTGGCCCACTTTTTGGGAAAATCAAAAACGGTCAGGATGTTGTTTTGGAAGATGGAACTGAAATCAAGGCAGCAGACTATATCTCAGCTCCACGTCCAGGTAAAATTATCACTATTTTAGGAGACACTCGAAAAACGGATGCCAGTGTGCGTCTGGCTGTCAATGCCGATGTCCTAGTTCATGAGTCCACTTATGGCAAGGGTGATGAAAAAATTGCCCGTAACCATGGCCACTCTACTAACATGCAAGCTGCGCAAGTAGCGGTAGAAGCAGGTGCCAAACGCCTCTTGCTCAACCATATCAGTGCCCGTTTCCTCTCAAAAGATATCAGCAAACTCAAGAAAGACGCTGCTAGTATCTTTGAAAATGTGCATGTGGTCAAGGATTTGGAAGAAGTAGAAATCTAGCAGTCACAGAAAGGATAAGTATGCCTACTATTCTCATTACTGGAGCTAGCGGTGGCCTAGCACAAGAGATGGTCAAACTCTTGCCAAATGACCAACTTATCTTGCTTGGCCGAAATAAGGAAAAATTAGCCCAACTCTACGGAAACCATCCCCATGCAGAATTGATTGAAATCGATATTACCGATGACTCAGCCTTAGAAACTCTGGTAACTGACCTCTATCTTCGTTATGGCAAGATTGATGTCTTGATAAACAACGCTGGTTACGGGATCTTTGAGGAATTTGACCAGATTTCCGACCAAGATATTCATCAGATGTTTGAGGTCAATACCTTTGCCCTGATGAATCTGTCTCGTCGCCTTGCGCCTCGAATGAAGGAAAGTCGAAAAGGCCATATCATCAATATTGTTAGCATGGCAGGTTTGATTGCTACTGGCAAGTCTAGTCTCTACACAGCCACTAAGTTTGCGGCCATTGGTTTTTCAAATGCTCTGCGCCTCGAACTCATGCCCTATGGAGTCTATGTGACAACAATCAATCCAGGACCAATCCGAACAGGATTTTTTGACCAGTCCGATCCAGATGGCATCTATCTTAAGTCGGTTGAACGCTTCCTGCTAGAACCAGATGCAGTGGCTAAAAAGATTGTCAAGATTATAGGAAAAAACAAACGAGAACTCAATCTTCCGATGTTGTTGAACCTAGCCCATAAGTTTTATACCCTCTTTCCCAAGCTAGCTGATAAGTTGGCAGGGGAAACTTTTAATTATAAATAAAAAAGTTGTTCCTAAAATGGAGCAACTTTTTTGACGATTAGAACAAATCAATACCTGTCTTATTTAATGCGTGGCAGTGATAGGTGAAGGCATTGATAAAATTAGAGTAGTATTGCTGATCAATAAATTTTGCGCTTTGAAGATAATTAAATAGATTTTTCGCTAAAGGAATAGCCTCAGGTTTATTCCATCTAAATTGATTGTAAACATGTTCAACTTCTAGAAACATGAGGGGAATAGCTAGATAGCCTCGTTCGAAGGTCTGAAGTGATTTAATTTTTTTAATAATATCATCAGCCTTTTGATAGTAGCCCAATTCAGAGAAGTATTTTGCAGAGAAAGTAAGAGCATTTAAAATACGGATGTAGGTGTCAGTGTTGGCACTTTCTTTGTACATAAGTAGTAATTGTTTGGTCATATGGTCAATGAGTTCCATGGGACAATGATTGACGATAACACGATAAATTTCAAGTTCGATACTATTAAAGACATCCGATTTCATTAAATGCTTGATAATGTTTTGAATTCTAGCAACAGTTTCAGGACTCTTTGATATGGTTGGATAATGTCTTAATTTAATAGATTTGAAAATCATCTCCGCTTGAAGTGGGTTGTCTTTTAGATAGATATCAAATAATTTTTCGTATTCTTCAATGTAAGTGAGGATATCTTCTTCATGGACTACATGTTTTCCAAATTCAATAGCAGGTAATTCTAAGCAGTCTCCACCTTTATTTGCATAGGCGAGAACAAAATCATTCCATTCAACTCCGATCACGATTAACAGTTTGGCAAAGTTTTCTAGTGAAATTCCTTTATCGCCTTTTTCAAATTGACTTAGGAACTGTGGTGATACGATATCTGAGGCGGCTTCCTTTAGGCTGAGGCCTCGTGCTTCGCGCAGGTACTTAAATGTAGCTCCAAATGGGTATAGATTTTCCATAAATAATCTCCTTACATACTTCTAAGACTATTATACAAAAATTTAGAGAAAAAAATGGAGAAAGAAAACTATAGTTACAAAATACTAGAATTCTATGCTATTTTTTATTTTTATGAACAAGATTGAAACTATAGTTTAAATAGCGAAAAATTTAAATATCTATTATGGTATGATAAGGGAAAGAATAGCTAATAAAGCCGGCTTGTTATACTAGTATAACAAGGATTGACTTACCACTCAATCATATTCTATCAGTCATTAAAGGAGAAAATGAAATGGGAAAAACTTAAAGGATTGACACTAGAAAAATATCATATTTACTTTTACAGTTACAAGATAGTTATCATAAATTTTTAGAAAAATAGAAATATATAAGGAGTTTTGTTATGAAAAACAGAAAAATGCTGGCCTCTTCTTTATTAGCCGGTGCTTTATTGTCAGTAGGTTATGTAGCTTCTAAACCGACAGAGGTTCACGCTTTAACAGATATGAGTGTAAAAGATACTCAAAATCCCTTGAAAATCAACTTGATAGAGACAGGAGAAGTAACTATACTATTGGTTGACCTTCAAAGAAATTCTACAACTAATGATAATACATATCTTGATTTTGATTTAGTTAATGAAGATACTGGAGCACTTGCTTCTTCACACACTTTTGGAAGATTTGGAGGAAGTAATAGAATAAGACAGGGAATTAATATACTCCCAGTAAAAGATGGGAATTACCATCTAGATATCTACAGTTCAGGTGATTTTGGAAAACGTTACTTCGGACGTTCAGAAGTTTTTAAAATCTCTGGATATAAATACTATCCGATTAAGAAGGTAGAGACACCAACCGTTACTGAAACTCCAAAACAAACCTCTAACTCTACCTCTAACTCAGGTCAAACTGGCTGGTCAGGTTCTTCTTACTATAAAGCTGGTGTTAAAGTAGTGAATCAATGGATTTTTGATGTTCAGTACAATTCTTACTTCTATCTAAATGCTTCAGGTACCTTTGTTCAAAATGCTTGGTCAGGCAACTACTATCTTAAATCAGGTGGCTACATGGCTAAAAGCGAGTGGATTTATGACAATAACTATAAATCATACTATTACTTGACAGCAGAGGGTAGCTATGAGCGTAATGCTTGGGCTGGAAGTTACTACCTCAAATCAGATGGTAAAATGGCTAAGAGTGAGTGGATCTATGATAGTAGTTATCAATCTTACTATTATCTAACATCAGAAGGAAGCTATGCTCGTGACACATGGGTAGGCGACTACTATCTCAAGTCAAATGGTAAGATGGCAGTCAACGAACGTACCCCAGATGGCTACCAAGTAGATGGCTCAGGTAAGTGGGTGAAATAAGAAAATAATCTATACTGTAGATAAAACTTATTTTAAACAGGGAGAAAAGAGAAAATAATGGAAAAACATGAAAACCAAACGAACGAAGAAGTGACCGTAGAAAAAGTCGAAGAGACTACGGAAAGAATGGAAGAATCAATTAATGAAGTAGTTAAAGAGAAGACTGATAGAGTAGAAGCAATCAAAAAAGAGGCATCAGCTTTTGTAGATAAAGCTGGACAACAAATCGAAAATCTAGATATGAATGGTCTCATTGAAAAGATTAAAAAACTATTTGAAACAAAGCCTTTACAATCTATCGGAATAAGCCTAGCTATCTTTCTTGTTCTGTTCTTTGGAGTTCGCAAATTAACCAGTGATCCCTTAGATGGAACTTATGAAATTTTAACAAAACGTGATCATTTAATCATGGTGATTAAAGGAAATGCTGGGACTGTCATCTCTGAAGATTCAGACGGAGACAAAGAAACAAGATTAGTGAAAATTGATAAACAAAAGAAAGAATTGACAATCACAGACACTAAAGGAAGAGATTTAGGAAAAACAAAATATATGTTAAAAGATAAGGAACTTTATCTTCAAGAGCCAGATCAAACCTTTAACCGAGTAAAATAGACTACACATTAAAATCTTACCTCAGTACCCTAAAAGTTACTGGGGTAAGAAATTGTATAAAAGGAGAATATGAATGAAATTTAAAAAATTAATAACTCTAGCTAGTTTAGTAGGACTGATTACTTTCTTATTACCTGTTGTTTCATCAGGTAATCAATCAGTAGCTCCGGTAAGTGAGTACGTAGTTGATTATCTAAATGCGCCTTCCCAATTTATGGTATTTATTGTTTGGTACGGTGCATTTGTAATCACTTTATTATTATCTTTATTTATAGTAAATAGAAGAGTGATAGCAATTATTCAGTCACTTGTTATTATTTTATTAAGTGCATTTAGTTTGTTTATTCATTTTACATTCTTGAAAGAAATAGTTGGTAGAGCACAATTAGGTTACGGAGCTATTCTATATTTTATCTGTGCTTTGATAAATATTTTTGCGGCAATAATGATTATAAAAGGTGATAAAGCTACTAGTGAAAAAATGAATTAAATCATTTCATTTCAGTAGTAGTTGGGATGAATGTGATAGTAATAGCAGGGGCTTTAGTAAATTAGAAAACAGGAATAATGATGGAGAATGAAGTGGAAGAGAAATCAGTATTATTAGAAAGTAATTTATCTAACAAAATAGAGAAAATGATGAGGCAAAGATATGCAGATATCCAATCTTCAGCAAATAATCTATAATCGTGATACTAAACTAATAGAAACATCTAAAAAATGGTGGAAGTTTTGGAATTAATAAAAAATCATAACAATATTTGTACAATAACTGTTATACTTTTATGGAAAAATAAATAATATTTAGGAGTCTCTTATGAAAAAAAGAAATACTTTACTTATCTTAGGCGCACTACTTTCTAGTGTCGGTTTAGCAGCTTGTTCATCATCTATGAATACAAAAGGAAAAGGTATCACTCAATTAATGAACGAAAATCAAGAGAGAGTTTTCTATCTTGTGCACGATTCTAATGATGATGACCTACCTGGAAAAGATGAAAATATAGAATACGTCTATATCACAAAAAGCGGAAAACTGAAAGGGTACGAAATAGACGTAAATTTTCATATGGATGAAGTTGTAGGTAAAAGCAACGATGAAGTTAGAAAGTTAGCTGAGGAAAAATCCAAAAAAACTTTTGAAATCGATAAAGTTACAGCTAGGGTAGAAACGGATTCGTCAGGAAATAACACTACAGAAGAAAAGATAAAAATATCTTGGTACCAAAATAAAGCAGATTATCGTACTTACAAATCTCTAACCTATGGACAAATCCGTGATAGATACTATGCTGGATATAATACAGGGCGTTCCAAATCCGACTACAATTCTGCACAACTACTCGTTACTGAAGTTTCTAAAGGAAATGTAATAAACTTTGATAAAGCAGATGGTAAAATTGTAGAAGAAAAAAAATAAACAAATAAAGTATCAAATAAAATTCTTTGATGACATTGTAGCTCTTCTTAGATGAACGATAATCACCAGATTTTAATTTACGTTCTATCTTTTCAAAATCAACAACAGCATTATAATCATCCAACGCCAAATCCAAACGAGTTATTTTAGCTTTTAAATCTAATAACAATTAAAAAAAACTGTTCCAGTCACTATCAATCTTTTGAGCTAAATCTGTGCATCTCTAACCTGTCCAAACATAATTCCTAGACATCGATGAATTAATCATTTTATAGATTTATTCCATGTTTTCTTGACGACAAGAAACCTAGACTGTTTTTATAAACTTCTATTTTAGGTAAGATTTGATATCCTAAATGGGTTGACTTTATTAATACGCTAATTGATGATGATAATAAACAACTTATTAAAAATTCAGGTATGAGACAATCTGATTATGATAGACAAATTAAATATGAACAAGAAATTATGGAAGAGCAAAAGCAGTGTGAAATAGAGACGCAAGAAGCTGCAGGAGCTCTAGTGGCTTTTGGTAGTGGATGGTATCCCAAGGATTATTATTTCATGGAAGCTATAGAGTTTTTTATCGGAGCTTTAGAAAATTTCAAAGCTGATAATATGAAGGAACTAGTAAATCTATATGATGATACAAAATATAAAGAATTACAGTTGAATTATCAGAAAGAAATGCTACAGTTACAAAGGGAACAATATATTGATACTAAGAAAATGCTTCAAGCATTAAGATACAACAATTATGTTCAAACTTTACAATTACAGCAGTTAGATGGAATCCGTAGAAATACAGAAGAAGCAGTTGATTACTTGAGAAATTTACGTGTTCAAGAAAATCATTATCACACACATAACCATTACCATCAAAATAATGTTTATTAATTTATATAGGTGAAATTAAAATTAGAAATAATATGAAGAAAATTATAAAAATAATTACCTGTTTGGGTTTGTTTTGCGGCTTATTTTCATTAGTGAATTTAGCCCAAGCCGATAGTACTGACTACAACCAACTATTGCCACAAATTGCTGAGAAGTGGGATAGTAAAAATTTATCAGACAAAGCTAGATACCAACTAGGTTATGCACTGGTCGATATTGATAAAAATGGGACGGATGAATTATTAATTGGTCGTTCTTATGATAGAAATTGGAGTTTGTATGCTGTCTATTATTTAAATGAACATACACCAACAAAACTGATTGAAAGTACCTCAGAGGTGCAAAGTATAGGTCGAACATCTATTAGCCTTTTTGGTGATGGAAGTGTTGCTATCAGTGAATGGACTTCGGGCTCTGGACAAGGAGTAACAATGCTGTATCAACTCTCAAAAGAGAACAAAGAAGCAGAGCTTGTTCAAAAAGTCGAATTTGATATGAAGGAAAAAGACGGATTTGGTATTGATTTTTCTGGAAAGTCAAAAATAGACACCTCAACGATTGAATATACTTCTCTAAATCTCCCGATTATCGGTGATAATATGGATCCTAATCCTCCTATGCCCAAGTCCCTTGTCGATGCCAAAATTGGAGATGAAATTCCTCTCCCATCCGAATTAGTAGGTACTTGGATTAATAAAGAGCCAAATAATGGGACTAATCCTGGTAGAGCTTCATCACTTATTTTAGGAGAGGATGGAAGCTACACTGGAACCTTTAAAGATGGAGATATTAGAGGGAAATTATCCCGTCTTAAAAAAGTGAGTGAGAATGGATTTATTGTCTTAAAAGATAATCAGGAGGGGCAAGCGTTTGCTTTTAGTATCGGTTTAGGTGGAGGTTTGCCTCCTGGTGAGCGAATTGATTTAGGAATGGTATTGGAGGGACGGACTTTATATTCTGTATCATGGCAAGTCAAAGAAGGAGCAGAAGACTACTCTAAACCGACTAAACAAGTAGCTTTTGTTAATCCAACTTATGGTCCTAAGAAAATCGAGAAAAAAGCAGAGCAAGAAGTAGCGAAACAAGGCGATACAGATGTGGAACCAAGTCAAGATAGTAGTGAGGAGACAAAGCCAGAACAAAAACTATTCGGAAACATTCCAGTGTTTGGCATTGTTGCAGGAGCTGGACTTATCCTTGTTGTAATTCTGTCTATATTTTGGTTTAAAAAATAAGATTTTATAAAATCATTTTGATTTACTATTAGAGAAAAAACCTCAAAAACTAGGGTTGAAAACTAGTTCTTGAGGTTTTTAGGTTATTCGATTTAGATTGATTCTCAACTATCAAACTGGACTTCTTCTAGGAGATAGTCGATAAAGCGTTCGCCCATCTTAGAAAGGCTAGTTTTTTCATGTTGGATATAGACCAGCTCGATAGGGTCGTGAATATCAAGTGGGATAGAAACGATATTGTCTCCGTTGAGGTTGCTGTTCAAAATCCCTGTTGCAATGGTATATCCATCCAGACCAATCAAGAGATTAAAGAGGGTGGCACGGTCACTGACCACTATGGATTTCTTGTGGTGTTCTTGGGAAAGAATCTCTTCTGAAAAGTAGAAGGAGTTGTGCGTCCCTTGGTCATAGCTGAGATAAGGGAAGTTTTCCAAATCAGATAGTTTGACCTTGTCTTTTTTTGCCAGAGGGTTGGTCTTGCTGACAAAGATATGGGGCTGGGCTGTGAAGAGATGGTGAGCCAGCAGGTGATTGTCATCCAGCATCTTGGTTAAAACGTCACGGTTGTAGCTGTTTAAGAAGAGGACACCGACCTCACTACGGAAATTCTTGACGTCATCGATAATCTCCCAAGTACGAGTTTCACGAAGGAAGAGCTCGTATTTCTCCATATCGCTTTTCTTGAGCAAAGAGACAAAGGCATTGACCACAAAGGCATAGTGCTGAGACGAAACGCTAAAGAGTTCGCGGTGGGCGACAGGATTTTTATAGCGTTCCTCCAGAAGCTGGGTCTGCTCGACAACCTGACGGGCATAAGAGAGGAACTCCATCCCATCACGGGTCAAGGTAATGCCCTTGGGATTGCGGATAAAGATTTCAATGCCCATTTCATTTTCCAAATCTCTCACAGCATTGGAAAGACTGGGTTGAGTGATAAAGAGTTGCTTGGCTGCCTCATTCATGGAGCCAGTTTCGACGATTTTGATAATATAATGTAATTGTTGAATTCTCATGTTTTTATTGTACCACACTTGCGTCAGAATCGCCAAAGATGATAGGGAAATCAGGAGCATTGTGTAAGTCTCTGTAAAGTAGTTAAGAAGAAACTTCTAAATCATTTAGTAAATAAGTTAAAAAAGTAGCTGAGCAAGGTATTGTTTAGCTGTTTTTTAATTGGGCACTATAAAAATTTTCTTCGAAAATAAGAAATTTGCACGATTTACTCATTATTTATCCAGTACTAGAGTTTATACTAGTTATTGTAAAGATGATCATCCAAAAGAAGGAAGGAGGCAACTTTATGGCTAAAAATACAAATCGTTCAGAGATTGATTCTCTAAGTTTTGAGGTTGAAAAGCAAGAACTTTCCGGGAAATTACAAGCTAGTGGTACACAGCTTTTAAAATGACACTAGCAGGCCGCTGTGGATTGTGTTTCACCTGTTTCTATGAGTGTACGACAAATAATGTTCGCTGTTAGATAAAACAAAAGGAAAATTCTAGTGTTTTATTACAAAACATTGACAACATTTTGATTTGGTGTTATATTTACGGGAGAAATACAAATAAAACAAGACAACTTTGAGATTGATTCTTTGGATTATGGAAATTAATAGCCAAGAATTGGATGGAAAATCTGCTGCAGGGTGGCGTACGGCTGTTAGATTAACAGCACAGGGGCGCTGTGCTTGGTGGTTTACACATTCTTATGAATGTACTTCGCCCAACGTGCGCTGTGGATAAAACTCTCTATTTTTTGACAGGAGGATAAAATGGAAGGAATTATTGGAACACTAGATTTCTATGCACCTGTACTGGTCTTAGGAGTTGTTGTCATAGGGATTGTTTACTTTATGAAAAAAAGAAACGATCGCAAATAATCAACATCGACCGATACCTGAAAAAGGCATCGGTTTTTTATAACTTGAATGTATTGCACAAAATACTCATGGCAAACCTTGAAAGAAACCGTATAATGAGAGCGTAATAAAGAAACGGAGGAATGAAATGATGAAACAGCTTATCGTGACAGGATTAACGAAAACATTTGGTCAAGGGGATAATATCGTTCATGCTTTATTAGAGGTGAATTTGTCCGTTGAAAAAGGTGAATTTCTGGCAATTATGGGTGCCAGTGGTAGTGGAAAAACAACACTCCTCAACTGTATTTCAACGATTGATAAACCAACATCAGGTGAGATTCGATTTGAAGATTTTGACATCATCCATGCCAAGGGAAATGACCTAGCTGACTATCGTGCTAAAAATATTTCCTATATTTTCCAAGCTTACAACTTGGTAGAAACCTTGACAGTTTATGAAAATATCGTCCTACCTCTCCAGATTCAGGGGAAAAATATCAAAAAACATCAGGATAAGATTGAGGAAATTTTGAATAAGTTGGCCATCCAAAACTTAAAAGATAAGTTTCCTAATCAGTTATCAGGTGGCCAGCGACAACGTGTGGCAACTGCTAGAGCCTTGATTGATGATTCTAAACTGATTATCGCAGATGAACCGACAGGAGCCTTGGACTCTGCCAATTCTGAAAAACTGATGGCACTTTTGCAGGAAATCAATAAAAGTTTTGGTATTACCATTTTACTGGTTACGCATGACCCTGCCGCAGCCAAGTATTCCTCACGGATGGTGCTACTTAGCGATGGAAAGATTATGGATGATTTGGAACGTAACAGCTTATCTAATGAACAGTATTTGCAAGAGATTTACAGCCGTACCAGATAGGAGGGGGAGAGTATGTATCCAAAATTGATTTTACGAAATGTATTTCGAAATTTACAGACCTATACCATCTATTTTTTCAGTCTAACCTTGATTTATAGCTTGCTCTATGCTTTTAATGCTTTACCAAGCCATCCAGTGATGCAAAGTTTATCAGGAGCAAAGGAAATGTTAACGACGGTGATGAGCCAGTACATGGGCTTGCTTTCCTATCTGATTCTATCGGCGATTGCCTTTCTCGTCGTTTATTCCACAAACTTTGTCCTGAGACGGCGCAAGAAAGAGCTGGGACTTTATGCAACGCTGGGAATGAAGAAGAAGCAGATTATTCGTACCCTGTTCTTTGAAACCATGCTGGTCAATATCTTTTCCTTGATTCTAGGTTTCTTGCTTGGATTGATTTTACTGGTCATTCTAGCTAAGATTGCATCTGAGTTTTTCATGGCCAATTACTTTGGTAGTCTGCTTTTCTTTGATAGCAAGTCTGTCATCTTACTAGTTTATTCCTATTTGGTAACCAGTTTTATTGTAGGTGTCATGGACATTCTTGCCTTTAGAAAGCAAAATATCATTGCACTTATTCAAGAAAATGGGGTCAAAAAATCTGTCTTGGCAAAAGGCAAGCCAGTTCTCCAAGTACTTCTCTTTATTCTTTCGACAGCTGTTATCGGCTTTGGTGCTCTCTATTTTTCAGACTATCATCATCTATCATTCTTGAAAAGCTGGGGTATCTTGCTGGTATCTATCTTCGTGATTTTTGTGATTTTATTTTACAATACCTTGAGCCATTTTATCTTGGTCTCCCTTAGAAAACTGCCTCAAACCTACTATAACAAACTAAACACTTTTAAAATCCGTCAATTTTCAAAACAAGCTGATAGTAATTCGGTCACGTTGGCTGTCTTATCCTTGACCTTGACACTGGCTCTCAGCTTACTCGTTTTTAGTGGTAGTGCCTATACGACTATGAACCGAGAGCTGAACAAATACTCACCTTATGATGTAACTGTCAATCTCTACCGTGGTAAAGAGTTTCAATTTTCTCAGGAATCTGTCAAAGACAGATTGAAAGCCGATGGCTTTGACTTTAACCTCATCAAAGAGGAGTACAGCTGCCCTATCTATTCTAGTGATTTAACTTATAAAGATTTGATTGATACCAGCAATCTCTGGGAGCATGATAAGAAACTTCCTGAATCAAAAGTACCGATTTTAGGAATTTCTGCCTACAATCATCTCCGCAAACTGCAAGGGAAAAAAGCGATTGACTTGGCAGAAGACCAATTTCTAGTCAATGCCAATTATAAAGGAACTGCCAAGCAGATCCAGGACTTTCTATCAACGACCAAAACCTTCATGATTAACGGTCATTCTCTCAACCTTGCCTCTTCAAAGCCACTTGAAACAGTTTACTTTTTATCTTCAGTAACTACAAATGACTCAGGAACCTTGATTGTACCAGATAAGGTAGTAGTTGGATTGACGGAAGACCACACGACCTATGTTGCCAATTTCAAGGAAAATATAGACAAACGGGAAGTAGAAACATTCTTGAGTCAGTGGATTGAAAAATACTACTTCACTCGTGATGGAGCAGAGTTGAATTCGTTCACCTATCAAACCAAAGGAAGTATTTTCGAGGTTTACCTTGGATTTATGGGCGTCATTGTCTTTGTCATGATTTTTGTCAGTGTTATTTTTATCATTATTTCCCTCAGTATCTTGTCCCTTCAAACTTCAACAAGTGCTTTGGATAGTGTAAATGATTATCAAATCTTATACCTTCTTGGGAATAAGAGGAAGCAAAATCGTACTATTCTTTTGCAACAGATTCTAAGTTATTTCTTGGTTCCGCTGGTCATCGCAGGTCCGCTAGCATTTGCCTCGAGTACCGCTCTTTTGGGCTATTTTGAGAACTTCGCTAATACCAGCATTTCTATTGATATCACCTATCTGGGAGTAGCGGTTTTACTCTTTGTCCTTTACTTGCTAGTGACTTACAGAGTAAGTTGGCAAATGATTGAAAATTAAGTCAAATACCAGAGTTGCCAATCCGACAATTCTGGTATTGTGTTATAATGATATTAAAGTAGTTCAGGAAGTGGATACATATGAAACAGTTTGTCAAATCGCTCTCGAAAAACTCACTTTTATTGTGGTGGTTGACGATTTTTAATCATCTAGCTTTAATGATTTATATTTATTATAGGATTCCTCTGGACTTTTCGACAGATTTTTCCTTGCAGATGGTTTTATTGCTGATTATTGCTTTAATTGTATTTAGCTATATTTGTAATATTGTGACCTTTCGGTATAGTGAGTTGAAACTTTGGTTGCTCCTGATGATGTTTCTCATTAGCTGGCAATCCATATTTAATCAAGGAGTTGCGAGCACCCTGTTGCACTTTTTTGATATTCTTCATCCTCTCAACTCTTTTTTATTGGTGTATAGTTCTCTGTCTATTATCTTTCTGGGAGAGAAAATAGGAGAAGAACTGTTGAGTGTGTCCTTTGTGTTGACACTAATCACCATTAGTTCGTATCTGTTAAGTCCTTCAATTTTTCTATTTCTGTCCTTGTTTGCGTCTTTCTTTTTAAACCTTGTTCCCTTGATTTTACTGATTTTATATCATAAAGAGTTGAAAAGTAAACTCAAGTATCAGAGACGAAATTTGTGGATATTAGCTTTGATATTGCCTCTTTCTTATTTCTTTTTGTATATCAATACGACGGGCTCAGGAGTGATGAACCTAGTCTGGTATCTGGAAATTCTTGGCATTTTAGCTTTTTTACACTTCAAAACGATTATCAGCTCTCTTCAAAAAAAGGTATCAGAGTTAAAATTGTCCTATATAAAAGCTTTTTCACACTTATTTTTACTAGTTATGTTTTTGTTAGTAGGTATTTTCATCATCTTTCGTCTAAACTTAAACACGAGCTTTTTGGTCTTGAATATCATGTTACTATTGTTCGGGATTTGTTCGGAAGAATTGATTCGCCTCTTTCGTTCTGCTGATATGCTAGATGCTAGGGATTATGTAAAAGTTCTCTTTTTAAAGCGTAACCGTATGGTGAAAAGTCTGCTGGCAAATGAAGACACAGAACAACAGTTCTCCGAATTTCTTCACAATGAAATCCTGCAAAATGTGATGGCAATAAAAAATTTCAATAAATATAGTAGCAATCAAGCTTTTGGTGAACAGATCAATCTGGTGACAGAGGAGTTGGTTCAGCGGATTCGTGAGCGGATGGATTATTATCAGCCAATGGTAGAAACAGACGAGCAGTTAGACATCCAGTATCAAGGGCTGATTAATCGGATTGTCAAGCGCTATCACGCAGAAAATGAAGTCGTCACACAGTTTCCTGCTCACTTTAGGCTTTTATCTCCTTACGATAAAATTGCCTATCGTCTGGTTGAGGAGTTGGCGACCAATGCCGTTAAGCACGCTAGTGGTGGAACGATTTCTTTGAAGATTGATGTGCATGATGACACTATTTTTATCATTTCTGAAAATGACTGCCTTCAAACAGAAAAATCCTTAGGTTATGGCTTGAAAAATATGTCTAATAAAATTAGTGTTTTAGGTGGTCAAATGCAGATTTTTGAAAATAATAAGAGATTTCGTGTAGAAATTACTCTCCCGATTGATAAGGAGTTGTGTTATGAAAATTTTGTTAATTGATGATCATAAATTATTTAGCCAAAGTATCAAGATGATTTTAGAGTTATCGGAAAACATTAAAAAGGTCCAGTTAGTGGATAATTTTTCGACTATCTCGGAGATTGCTTTTAATGACTACGACATTATTTTGATTGACATCAACCTGACGAGTCTGTATCAAGCTGATGGGCTGGCCTTGGCACAAGAGATTATCGACAATGGTTGTTCTAGTAAGGTTGTGATTTTGACAGGTTACAGTAAAAAAATGTATGAACACCGAGCTAAAGTTATGGGGGCTTATGGCTTTCTGGACAAAAGTATGGACCCAGATGAGTTGGTGAAAAAACTGGAAAAGATTTATCTAGGTGGTAAGGTCTTTTCAGATGAAGTGATGGTAGAGGTGTTAACACCACGAGAAATCGAGATACTAGAACTGGTTAGAAATGGCTTGACCATTGATGATGTCTGTGACAAGGTCTATGTGAGTAAACGTACAGTTTCCAATCACCTGGCCAATATCTTTTCAAAATTAGGAGTGGCTAACAGGCAGGAGGCGATTCATATCGCTGAGCAGTTGGGCTATTTTCCACCAGATTAAAAAGTTGCAGAAGATGCAGCTTTTTTAATTTCTGCGATACTTCTTGTGTGGTCTCTTCTTGAAAAAAACACAAAATTTTGCTAGAATGAGTCTTATGAAAACATTCTATGATGTGCAGCAATTCCTCAAACGATTTGGTATTATTGTTTATATGGGAAAACGCTTATATGATATTGAACTGATGAAGTTGGAACTCTCTCGGATTTACGATGCAGGGTTGATGGACAAATTAGACTATCTAGAAGCAGAAGCGGTTCTTCGCAGAGAGCACAAGATAGAATTGGATTATATTGAGAAAAATGGAGAAATGAACTAATGGTTACTTGGATTTTGTGGGTACTTATACTGGCAATGTTGGCGTGGATGGGCTTTAACTATCTTCGTATTCGCCGTGCGGCTAAAATTGTAGACAATGAGGAGTTTGAAGCCTTGATTCGTACGGGTCAATTGATTGATTTGCGTGATCCAGCAGAATTCCACAGAAAGCATATCCTTGGAGCCCGCAATATTCCTTCAAGTCAGTTGAAGACTAGTCTTGCAGCTCTTCGTAAGGATAAACCTGTCCTTCTTTACGAAAACCAACGTGCGCAACGAGTTACAAATGCTGCCCTTTACTTGAAAAAACAAGGTTTTACTGAGATTTATATTCTTTCTTATGGTTTGGATTCTTGGAAAGGGAAAGTGAAGACTAGCTAATCTTATTTCCAAATTAGTCGAATGATAGGATGAAGCTATTGTTTTATAGTATAATTAATTTGTATAAAATTTAAGGAGTTCTTAGAACATGAAAGAAAAGAAGAAAAATCCACTTTTTGTGGGTATCTTGTCGATTATTCTTGGTTTGTTATTTCCGTTGGGAGGTATTGGTTTAGGTATTACCAGTTTATTGTATGCTAACTCACTTCAAAAAGAATCTGGACTAGACTATAAAACAGAAAAAATTATAGCTATTGTAGGGATTGTAGTTTCCGTAATTAATTGGGTTTTAGGATTGATTCTTTTTATGAATTAACTAGTGTAAAACAAAAAAAGCTTTATTTGAAAGCTTTTTTGTTTTATCCACTTTTCTCTATGTAGTTTTTAATGATTTTCAATTCCTCTTGGTTTAAGGGACGGTATTGACCTTCTGCTAGTTCTGAGTCTAATGTAAACTCACCGAACTGAACTCGTTTGAGTGAGGTTACCTTGACACCAACCGAGAGGAACATTTTCTTAACCTGATGAAATTTTCCTTCTGAAATGGTGATGGAGGCTCGACTGAGGGAAGAACTAGCAGATAGAATTTCTAGTCTTGCAGGTTTACAGACAGTACCATCTAAAAAGACAATTCCCTTTTGAAAGGTTTGGATGTGGTCAGGTGTTAGAAGTCCATTGACCTCAACTCGATAAGTTTTATCGACATGATATTGGGGATGGAGGAGCTGAAAGCCCAAGGGACCGTTATCGGTCAAGAGGAGGAGTCCTGTCGTATCTCGATCCAGTCGGCCGACGGCATAGAGCTTGTCAGACTGGATGTCAGGTGACAGCAGGTCCATGACAGTTGGAAGTTCCCTGTCTTTATTGGCTGTAACGACACCAGCAGGTTTATGAAGCATAAGGTAGGTGTGCTCATAGCCTTGAACGATTTGTCCTTGAAAAAGGAGTTCTTGTAGACCTGTATCGATATTTTGGGCTAGGGAGCGGGCAGGGCAACCATCGACTAGAATTTCTCCTCTGAGTAAGGCTTGTTTCATGGCCTTTCGGCTGATTTTTTCTTGGGCTAATAAATTATCTAAACGCATACTGTGCCTATCTTATCATAAGTAGCTTGCTTTGAAAAGGCTTGACGTGAAAAGAAAAGCAGAGTGAAAACATTTACACTTGCTTGAGTTATGTTATTTACCTGAAATTATGGTATAATCGTTCAGTTAGAAAATAAATTTTGAATATTATAGAGGAAATCATGACAAAATTAAGAGAAGATATCCGTAACATTGCGATTATCGCCCACGTTGACCACGGTAAAACAACCCTCGTTGACGAATTATTGAAACAATCAGAAACGCTTGATGCACGTACTGAATTGGCAGAGCGTGCTATGGACTCAAACGATATCGAAAAAGAGCGTGGAATCACCATTCTTGCTAAAAATACAGCCGTTGCCTACAACGGAACTCGTATCAACATCATGGACACACCAGGACACGCGGACTTCGGTGGAGAAGTTGAGCGTATCATGAAAATGGTTGACGGTGTTGTCTTGGTCGTAGATGCCTACGAAGGAACAATGCCACAGACTCGTTTCGTATTGAAAAAAGCCTTGGAACAAGATCTTGTTCCAATCGTGGTTGTTAACAAAATCGATAAGCCATCAGCTCGTCCAGCAGAAGTAGTGGACGAAGTCTTGGAACTTTTCATCGAGCTTGGTGCAGATGATGACCAGCTTGACTTCCCAGTGGTGTATGCTTCAGCGATCAACGGAACTTCTTCATTGTCAGATGATCCAGCTGACCAAGAAGCTACTATGGCACCAATCTTTGACACGATTATCGACCATATTCCAGCTCCAGTAGACAACTCAGATGAGCCTTTGCAGTTCCAAGTATCACTTTTGGACTACAATGACTTCGTTGGCCGTATCGGTATCGGTCGTGTCTTCCGTGGTACTGTTAAAGTTGGGGACCAAGTTACCCTTTCTAAACTTGATGGCACAACTAAAAACTTCCGTGTTACAAAACTCTTTGGTTTCTTTGGTTTGGAACGTCGTGAAATCCAAGAAGCAAAAGCAGGTGACTTGATTGCCGTTTCAGGTATGGAAGATATCTTTGTCGGTGAAACTATTACTCCGACAGACGCAGTTGAAGCTCTTCCAATCCTACACATCGATGAGCCAACTCTTCAAATGACTTTCTTGGTCAACAACTCACCATTTGCTGGTAAAGAAGGTAAATGGGTGACTTCTCGTAAGGTGGAAGAACGTTTGCAGGCAGAATTGCAAACAGATGTTTCCCTTCGTGTTGACCCAACGGATTCACCAGATAAATGGACAGTTTCAGGACGTGGAGAATTGCACTTGTCAATCCTGATCGAAACAATGCGTCGTGAGGGATATGAACTTCAAGTATCTCGTCCAGAAGTTATCGTAAAAGAAATCGACGGTGTTAAATGTGAGCCATTTGAACGTGTTCAAATCGACACTCCAGAAGAATACCAAGGATCTGTTATCCAAAGCCTTTCTGAACGTAAGGGTGAAATGTTGGATATGATTTCAACTGGTAATGGTCAAACTCGTTTGGTCTTCCTTGTTCCTGCACGTGGTTTGATCGGATACTCAACTGAGTTCTTGTCAATGACTCGTGGTTACGGTATCATGAACCATACCTTCGATCAATACTTGCCATTGATTCCAGGGGAAATTGGTGGTCGTCACCGTGGTGCCCTTGTTTCTATCGATGCTGGTAAGGCTACAACTTACTCAATCATGTCTATCGAAGAACGTGGTACGATCTTTGTCAACCCAGGTACTGAGGTTTACGAAGGAATGATCATCGGTGAAAACTCTCGTGAGAACGACTTGACAGTTAACATCACTAAGGCGAAACAAATGACCAACGTTCGTTCAGCTACTAAGGACCAAACAGCTGTTATCAAGACACCTCGTATCTT
This sequence comes from Streptococcus mitis, assembly GCF_002096735.1. Classification (GTDB taxonomy): domain Bacteria; phylum Bacillota; class Bacilli; order Lactobacillales; family Streptococcaceae; genus Streptococcus; species Streptococcus mitis_CZ. The sequence goes on from NZ_NCVC01000011.1 coordinate 74,132, forward strand.
GACCCTTGAAGAGTCTCTTGAGTTCTTGAACGACGATGAGTACATGGAAGTAACGCCTGAGTCTATCCGTTTGCGTAAACAAATCCTTAACAAGGCAGAGCGTGAGAAAGCTAACAAGAAGAAAAAATCAGCTGAATAAGAGCTAGAAAGAGATAAAGATGGTTTATTTAATCATAGGACTCCTCTTATTACTACTCTATGTATTTGCGACACCACAAAGCATTAAAGGGACAGTCAATATCGTCCTTGTCGTCTTTGCTTTCGTAGCACTCTTGATTTTGCTGATGTTGTCTGTCCTGCAAATCTTTCAGCTACCGACAGAATTCTTTATCGCAATCGCCATGCTCTTCCTAGCATACTTTAGCTTGCGAGATATTACCCTCATGTCGGTCCATAAAAGTAAAAGAAGATAAAAAGAGAGTTTTGGCTCTCTTTTTTTGTAGAAATTTTACAATAGTTTGAATTGCCTTTTACTATAACATCATCTCTTTTGCTTGTAAAGTATGAAGGTGAAAACTGGAATAAAATCCGCTAATGTCATCTATTTTTTAGGAAATTGTAAAACTTCATTACTAATGATATCTTAGTAAAATATGTTGATAGATTATATAAAAAGTGATATACTTAAGTTAAAAGAAATCGTTTTCAAAACGAGGAAGGATTAAATTTGTTGTCTTGGTGCTCAGGGTGTGATGGATTAAACTAGGGAAATAATTCTAAGGATTTATAAAAGATAATACTCAATGAAAATCAAAGAGCAAACTAGGAAGCTAGCCGCAGGCTGTACTTGAGTACGGCAAGGTGAAGCTGACGTGGTTTGAAGAGATTTTCGAAGAGTATAAATCTTTTTCTATAGGGTTATTCTCTTATACAAGGAGTCTACTATGAAGAAACTATTCATATTATTGTCAACTTTTTTTCTCAGCTTCTTCTTTGCTTGGATTATTGTCTTACGTGCGCCACAATATTTATATGCAAGCTATGATTCCGTTTCTTTACTTCGTGTCAAAAAAGATACTCAGGAACCGTCGCGTGAGGTATTTGAAAAGGAATTAGAGAAGTTTGTAAACTCAGAACAGAGTTTAATAGCTAGAAGAATTGTAGAGCCGAGTAAGGATGGGACAACTCACTTTACTTATGCAACTTATGGTCAGGGAACATTACCAAAAGAATTCCAAGAAGCTAGCCAAGAAAGTCGTGAACGTAGTGATCCGCTAAATAGTTATCTCCTTTTGTCAGGCTCCTTGACGAAAGAAAAGCTTGCCGATAAATTAGGAGATTTGGGTTATAAAGCAATTCCTGACCGAAAGACACCGCCCTATTCTCTTGCTTTTAGAATGCTACTAATTCCCCTTATTTTAATTAGTTTAGCAATATTTGGTTTATCTTTCTTTGCTCTAGTGATTATCACTCGGATTAAGGAAATGAGAGCTGCAGGTATAAAACTCTTTTCTGGTCAGACTCTCTTATCCATCATGGGGCATTCTTTATCTACTGATATCAAATGGCTCCTTCTATCAGCCCTCCTTTCCTTCCTAGGTGGGGGAGTCGTTCTTTTTAGTCAAGGTTTGTTTTATCCTGTCTTGTTAGCCACCTATGGTTTTGGGATTAGTTTCTATCTGTTGTTTTTATTGGGTATTTCAATTTTACTAATGCTCCTTTATCTAATGAGTTTGAGTTACAAAGCATTAGTTCCCGTTATTAAGGGGAGATTACCCCTTAAACGCTTGATGGCTTTAACCCTATTGTGTCAGTTAGTAGCTGTTTTTACAGTAGGCTACGCTGTTAAGACAGGTTTGACGTCTTACCAACGATTGAAAGAACTTGAAATTTCAAAACAAGCATGGCAGGATAGAGCAGACTATTACCAGATTTTCTTTGGCTTAGGTGATAGAGTAAAAGATACAGAAAATCAGAATAAGTGGTATGCCTTTGCCAAGGAAGCAATCGAAGAAGAACAGGCTCTATTTGTAAAAGATAATCTCATTCATTTTGCAAATCCTCAAGGAAAAAATGAACAGGGAGAGACACTGGATACCTATAGTCCAGATGCTAATGTTCTCTATGTCAGTCCAAGTTATTTGGACAAGGAAAATGTATCTGTAAATGGTGAGACTAGACAGAAACTAGCCCATCTTCAAAAAGGGGAATTTGGACTCTTATTACCAGAATCTCTTCGTTCACAGGAAGCAGAACTTAAGAAAGCTTTTGAAGAAAGATTGAGTGATTATGGAAAATCTGGTGAGGAGGCAAGTGCTCCTTTAGAGTATGAAATGAGAGCGATTGTTAGTTATCTTCCAACTGGAGAAAAGCGGTTTGTTTATAATAACGGTGAGAATCCCGTATCCACTCAGTATTTGACTGATCCGATTTTAGTTGTATTTACTCCAACATCTATGGGTGATAGTATCATTTCCAAATCTAGTTGGTCTATCAATGCTGGTAAGAATATCTTTGTCAAAGGATATGAAGATGGGATTAAACTCTTGAAAAATGCAGGAATTTATGAGCAAGTATCCTATCTTAAAGAAGGAAGAAGTGTTTATCTAACTCGTTATAATGAAGTTCAAACTGAAACAGCAACTTTAATCCTAGGAGCTATTGTGGGGATAGCTAGTTCCTTGTTACTCTTTTATTCTGTCAATCTTCTATATTTCGAGCAATTCCGTCGAGATATCTTGATTAAACGAATTTCAGGTTTACGATTTTTTGAAACACATGCTCAGTATATGGTTAGTCAATTTGCCAGTTTTGTATTTGGTGCTAGTCTCTTTATTTTAAGCAGTCGAGACTTGGTGATTGGCTTGCTCACTTTATTAGTCTTTCTAGCTAGTGCAGTTTTGACGCTTTACCGTCAAGCGCAGAAAGAATCTCGTGTTTCTATGACAATTATGAAAGGAAAATAGAATGATTGAACTAAAGAATATATCTAAAAAATTTGGAAGCCGTCAGCTATTTTCAGATACGAATCTTCATTTTGAAGGTGGGAAAATTTATGCCTTAATCGGTACAAGTGGCTGTGGTAAGACAACACTCTTGAATATGATTGGACGATTAGAGCCATATGACAAAGGGCAAATCATCTATGATGGCACTTCTCTTAAGGACATCAAGCCTTCTGTTTTCTTTAGAGATTACTTGGGATACTTATTTCAAGATTTTGGCTTAATTGAAAGTCAAACTGTTAAAGAGAATCTCAATCTGGGTTTAGTTGGTAAAAAGTTGAAAGAAAAAGAGAAAATCTCTTTGATGAAACAAGCTCTAAACCGTGTTAACCTCTCTTATTTAGATTTAAAGCAACCTATCTTTGAATTATCAGGAGGAGAAGCACAACGTGTTGCACTAGCGAAGATAATTTTAAAGGATCCACCTTTGATCCTCGCAGATGAACCAACAGCTTCCTTAGACCCCAAAAATTCTGAGGAATTACTTTCTATCCTAGAATCTTTGAAAAATCCGAATCGAACTATTATTATTGCGACCCACAATCCTCTTATTTGGGAACAAGTGGACCAAGTTATTCGAGTTACCGATTTATCACATAGATGATAAGGTAAAATTCAGTTAGAAGAAAGAGTCACAAACACACTTTGTGGCTTTTTTATTTCCATAAAAATGGTAAAATAGTAAGAGTAGAAATGGAGTTCGAGACATGAAAGTAATAGATCAATTTAAAAATAAGAAAGTCCTTGTTTTAGGTTTGGCCAAGTCTGGTGAATCTGCAGCTCGTTTGTTGGATAAACTAGGTGCTATTGTGACAGTAAATGACGGGAAACCATTCGAGGACAATCCAGCTGCGCAAAGTTTGTTGGAAGAAGGGATCAAGGTTATCACAGGTGGTCATCCTTTGGAACTCTTGGATGAAGACTTTGCTCTCATGGTGAAAAATCCAGGTATACCTTACAGCAATCCCATGATTGAAAAGGCTTTGGCCAAGGGAATTCCAGTCTTGACTGAGGTGGAATTGGCTTACTTGATTTCAGAAGCGCCAATTATCGGTATCACAGGTTCGAACGGTAAAACAACCACAACGACCATGATTGGGGAAGTTTTGACTGCTGCTGGCCAACATGGTCTCTTATCAGGAAATATCGGCTATCCAGCCAGTCAAGTGGCTCAAACTGCGACAGATAAGGACACGCTTGTCATGGAACTTTCTTCTTTCCAACTCATGGGCGTTCAAGAATTCCATCCAGAGATTGCGGTTATTACCAACCTCATGCCAACTCATATCGATTATCATGGTTCTTTTGAGGAATATGTAGCATCCAAGTGGAATATCCAGAACAAGATGACAGCGGATGATTTCCTTGTCTTGAACTTTAACCAAGACTTGGCAAAAGAATTGGCAAGAAAAACACAAGCTACCGTTGTACCATTTTCAACACTTGAAAAGGTTGATGGAGCTTATCTGGAAGATGGTCAACTCTACTTCCGTGGGGAAGTTGTCATGGCAGCGAATGAAATCGGAGTTCCAGGAAGCCACAATGTGGAAAATGCGCTTGCGACTATTGCTGTAGCCAAGCTTCGTGGTGTTGATAACCAAAGCATCAAAGAAACTCTTTCAGCCTTTGGTGGTGTCAAACACCGTCTCCAATTTGTGGATGAAATCAAGGGTGTCAAATTCTATAATGATAGTAAATCAACCAATATCTTGGCAACTCAAAAAGCCTTGTCAGGATTTGACAACAGCAAGGTCATTTTGATTGCAGGTGGTTTGGACCGTGGCAATGAGTTTGACGAATTGGTACCAGACATTACTGGACTTAAGAAGATGGTCATCCTAGGTCAGTCTGCAGAACGTGTCAAACGGGCAGCAGACAAGGCTGGTGTGGCATATGTGGATGCGACTGACATTGCAGATGCGGCCCGCAAAGCCTATGAACTTGCGACTCAAGGAGATGTAGTCCTTCTCAGTCCTGCTAATGCTAGCTGGGATATGTATGCTAACTTTGAAGTACGTGGCGACCTATTTATCGACACAGTAGCGGAGTTAAAGGAATAATATGAAAAAAATTGTCTTTACAGGTGGGGGGACGGTTGGACACGTGACCCTCAACCTTTTGTTGATGCCCAAGTTCATCGAAGATGGCTGGGAAGTCCACTATATCGGGGACAAGCGTGGTATCGAACACCAAGAAATCCTCAAGTCGGGTCTAGATGTCACCTTCCATTCCATTGCGACTGGAAAATTGCGTCGTTATTTCTCTTGGCAAAATATGCTGGACGTCTTTAAAGTTGGCTGGGGAATTGTCCAATCTCTCTTTATTATGTTGCGACTTCGTCCACAAGCACTTTTTTCAAAGGGAGGCTTTGTCTCTGTGCCACCTGTTATCGCAGCACGTGTTTCAGGAGTGCCTGTCTTTATTCACGAATCTGACCTATCTATGGGCTTGGCCAATAAAATTGCTTATAAATTTGCGACTAAGATGTATTCAACCTTTGAGCAAGATTCAAGTTTGTCTAAGGTCGAGCATGTGGGAGCAGTGACCAAGGTTTCAGACCAAAAAAGTCCAGAACCAGATGAATTGGTAGATATTCAAACCCACTTTAATCCCAAATTGCCAACTGTATTGTTTGTCGGTGGTTCTGCAGGTGCTCGTGTCTTTAACCAATTGGTGACAGACCATAAGAAAGAGCTGACAGAGCGCTACAATATTATCAATCTAACTGGAGATTCTAGCCTGAACGAGTTGAGCCAAAATCTCTTTCGTGTTGACTATGTGACCAATCTCTATCAACCCTTGATGGAATTGGCTGATATTGTTGTGACACGTGGTGGTGCCAATACGATTTTTGAGCTCTTGGCCATGGTAAAATTACATGTCATTGTGCCACTTGGTCGGGAAGCTAGTCGTGGTGACCAGATTGAAAATGCAGCTTACTTTGTAAAAAAAGGCTATGCAGAAGAGCTTCAAGAAAGTGATTTGACCTTGGACAGTCTAGAAGAGAAGCTTTCTCACTTACTAAGTCACAAGGAAGACTACCAGACTAACATGAAGGCATCTAAGGAATTGAAATCTCTAGCAGATTTTTATCAATTGTTGAAAAAAGATTTATCATAAGGAAAGTAAATGTCAAAAGATAAGAAAAATGAGGGCAAAGAAATCCTCGAAGAATTTAAAGAGTTATCAGAATGGCAGAAACGAAACCAAGAATACCTAAAAAAGAAGGCTGAGGAAGAGGCGGCCCTAGCTGAGGAGAAGGAAAAGGAAAGACAGGCTCGAATGGCTTCAAAATCTGAAAAGTCAGATGCAACCGAGGACCAAGAGAGTGAATCTGATCCAAAAGACTCAAAATCAGCTAAGGATGATACTGAAGAAAAAGTAGAAGAGTCAGAAGACGTCAAAAAAGAAGTATCTAAAGAAGAACAAAAGTCTAAAAAGACAGAGAAAGAGGATAAACGGGATAAAAAGGCAGATAAAAAGCCTGTAAAGGAAAAACCGGTCAAACCGAAAATTCCAGGAGTTCATATCTGGCGGGCTATCTCGATTTTGTTTCTCAGTTTGATTTTATTGGTCGTCTCTGCCTACTTGCTCAGTCCTTATGCGACCATGAAGGATATTCGTGTTGAGGGAACAGTGCAAACTACAGATGATGATGTTCTACAGGCTTCAGGCATTCAGGATTCGGATTATACGATTCACCTTCTGCTAGATAAGACAAAATATGAAGAGCAGATTAAGTCTAATTATTGGGTTGAATCAGCTCAACTTGTTTATCAATTTCCAACCAAGTTTACAATCAAGGTCAAGGAATATGATATTGTGGCCTACTATGTTTCTGGAGAAAGTCATTATCCAATCCTTTCAAGCGGTCAGCTTGAGACCAGTTCGGTGAGTTTGGTGAGTCTGCCAGAAACTTATTTATCAGTTCTCTTTAATGACAGCGAACAAGTCAAGACCTTTACCTCAGAACTTTCTCAAATTAGTCCAGAACTCAAGGCGGCTATTCAGAAGGTGGAACTAGCCCCAAGCAAGGTGACATCAGATCTAATTCGATTGACCATGAATGATTCGGACGAAGTCTTGGTTCCTCTTTCTGAAATGAGTAAGAAATTGCCTTACTATAGTAAGATTAAGCCACAATTGTCAGAACCGAGTGTGGTCGACATGGAAGCTGGAATTTACAGTTACACTGTGGCGGATAAATTAATTATGGAGGCTGAGGAAAAAGCCAAACAAGAGGCCAAGGAAGCTGAGAAGAAACAGAAAGAGGAAGAGAAGAAAAGGCTGGAAGAACAGCAGAATAAATTGGAAGAAGAGAAGAAAAAATTGGAGGAAGAGAGCAATCGAAACCAAACAAGTCAGCGTTCATCGCGTCGCTAGGTTTAGCTTTTCTCCTATAACTCTTTAGTGAACATGTTTTTACTTGACAAGTGTTAGTAGAAATAATAGAATAGTAAAAAACCTTTAAAGCAGTCCAGAGAGGCAGCTAAGGTTAGACGGTGAAAGGGTGGAGACTACCCATTTTTCGTGGAACCTTGCTGTTGGCAGGTTCCTTTTTTCGTGTCTTCTTGTGGCCAGACTCTCTCACTAGCAAAGGTAGAAGGAGAAACCTATGCGAGAACATCGTCCAGTCATTGCTCTTGATTTTCCTAGTTTTGAGGCGGTCAAGGAATTTTTAGCTCATTTCCCAGCAGAAGAAAGCCTTTATCTCAAGGTAGGGATGGAGCTCTATTACGCAGCGGGTCCTGAGATTGTATCCTACTTAAAAGATCTGGGACACAGTGTCTTTTTGGATCTCAAGCTGCATGACATTCCTAATACAGTCAAGTCAGCCATGAAGGTCCTATCTCAGCTTGGTGTGGATATGACAAATGTTCATGCGGCTGGCGGCGTAGAGATGATGAAGGCTGCGCGTGAAGGTCTTGGAAGTCAAGCCAAATTGATCGCTGTAACGCAGCTGACCTCAACATCAGAAGCTCAGATGCAGGATTTTCAAAATATTCAAACCAGTCTGCAAGAGTCTGTGATTCACTATGCCAAGAAGACAGCTGAAGCTGGCTTGGATGGTGTCGTTTGCTCGGCTCAGGAAGTACAACTCATCAAGCAGGCCACCAATCCAGATTTTATCTGTCTGACACCGGGGATTCGCCCTGCAGGTGCTGCAGTAGGAGATCAAAAACGCGTCATGACGCCAGCGGATGCTTATCAAATCGGTAGTGACTATATCGTAGTGGGACGTCCCATTACCCAAGCTGAAGATCCTGTTGCAGCTTATCATGCCATCAAGGATGAATGGACACAGGACTGGAATTAAAAAATAGATTATAAAAATAAAAGGAGAAGACCATGACACTTGCTAAAGATATCGCTAGCCACCTCTTGAAAATTCAAGCAGTTTACCTCAAACCAGAGGAGCCTTTCACTTGGGCATCTGGTATCAAGTCACCGATTTACACAGATAACCGTGTGACACTTGCCTATCCAGAAACTCGTAGCTTGATTGAAAATGGTTTTGTGGATGCTATCAAAGAAGCCTTTCCAGAGGTTGAAGTGATTGCAGGAACTGCAACAGCAGGAATTCCTCACGGAGCTATCATTGCTGATAAGATGAACTTACCATTTGCCTATATCCGTAGCAAACCAAAAGACCACGGAGCTGGTAACCAAATAGAAGGTCGGGTAAATCAAGGTCAAAAAATGGTAGTGGTTGAAGACCTTATTTCAACAGGAGGTTCTGTTCTTGAAGCCGTAGCCGCAGCTAAGCGAGAAGGAGCAGATGTACTTGGAGTTGTAGCGATTTTCAGCTACCAATTGCCAAAAGCAGATAAGAACTTCTCAGACGCAGGTGTCAAACTTGTGACGCTTTCTAACTACAGTGAACTCATCCACCTAGCCCAAGAAGAAGGTTACATCACGCCAGAAGGCTTGGACCTCTTAAAACGCTTTAAAGAAGACCAAGAAAATTGGCAAAATGCTTAAAACATAGAAAATCAGGTAGTCGCTAGGATTACCTGATTTTGTTTTTAATACTAAAGTTGAGCGATAACTTCCTCAGTTGTCAAAACTTGGTTGGCAATGTAGCCGTAGTTTGTTAGTGCAGCTTGGTAGGCTTCTTCACCTGGAGCACCGACAGCATCGTTAACAACAATGACATTGTAGCCTAATTCTATGAGTTCACGCATGTGTGAATCCACGCAGAGATTAGCATTCATACCAGCCAAGATGACGGTGTCGATACCATTTTTGCGGAGTTGAAGGTTAAGGTCGTTGCTTTCTGGGCCAAAGATTTTATGTCCGTTGACAACAATAGTATCTTCATCCAAAAATGGTTTAATCTCTTCAATCATATCTGCTCCAGAGCCTTCTGGAATTGCTGAATACTGGCTATCACGCCAAAACATTTCGTTTTCAATCATCATCGTTTCACCAGCAGCTTTAAATTGCCACTTGTGATCGTGTGGATAGAAGTAGTGCGGTGAGATAAAACGCTTGTAGCCACGCTCTTTAGCAAGAGCGAAAAGCTTTGTCAGATTTTCAATAGTATTAACTTTTTCAAGAACATCTTTAGTTGCTCCGAATCCTTTACCAGTAGATTTTAAGAATTCAACTTGCGGGTCTGTGATAACAAATGCGACATTTTTCTGATTGAACATGAGGTTCCTCCTAATATGATTTGATTAACAGCCAATAGGAATTTAGACTGTTAGTTTGATGATTTTCCAAATGGTAGTTTTAGTTACATACTGACCGTTCGGTACAATTATAATAACATCTAAAATTGAATTTGTAAATTAATTTGCTCAGAACAAAAAATTTTAATGATAAAACAGTGGCAAAAGGAGGTGGTTTCAATTGTTTGGTCTCAGACTCTGAATCTGCTATAATAGGAAAAAAGAGAGGTGAGTAGATGAGCGTTAAAGAGCGTATTTTACAAAGTGCTGAGGAATTGATTTATCAGAAGGGTTATGTGGCCACCTCCATCAGTGACATCATGGAGGCAGCTGATGTTGGCAAGGGACAGCTTTATTATTATTTCAAATCTAAGAAGGAAATTGGTTTGACGGTCATTCAAGATATTTTAGCAAATTGGCGAAAAGAGCTTTTTGAAGATATTTTTGAAGCAGACAAGTCTGACAGTGACAAGTTTTCGGATATGATTGACTGGGTTTGTCAATTTCATGAAAGTCAGACGGTCTTTTATGGTTGCCCAATTGGTAATCTGATTGTGGAATTGTCCACAGAAGATGAGAACTTCCGCTGTCCTCTCAATGATTTTATGACCCAATGGACAGAGAAGTTAGCCAGCCTCTTGCAAGACCTGCATGCTGACTGGTCAGAAGAGCGGGCGCAGTTGCAGGCCCGTCAAGTCATCTCCAGTATTCAAGGCAGCATTGTCATTCTCAAAGTCAGCCAAGACATCCAAGTTTTAGAAAATAATATGACGGATTTGAAAAAGAATTATTGTTAATTTTTAGCCGAAGAATTAAAAGTATGTTAATTTATGGATTGTGGTTAAGAGGTAAGAATGACAACAGATATTAAAACTGAAATTGGTCATAGAGTAAGACAGGAACGTGAACGTCACAAATTGATGAGAGAAGAGGTCTGTGGACAGAAGCTGACTTAATAATCAAACAGCTGATGCGTACTGAGCTTGGGCAATCCTTGCCAACAATTACTAAGTTACAATATTTATCTAAGCGATTAGAAGTTCCGATAGATACTTTTCTTGAAAATAAAGAACTAGCTCTCTCTGAGGAAGAGTTGCTGAGTCTAGACTTGATTGAAAGAATATTAGACTTGATAAGAACAGGGACAGGTAGTTTCGCTGAAGATATTTTTGATGATTATTTTAAGCAAGTAACACTAAAGCAAGTTTACACATTCAATGATTTACTATTAATTGATTATTTTGCTATGCAATGTCAAGACTTGATTTATAGAAGAGAGCATTAGATGATTTTCGGATTAAGTTGTTGAAACAGCAATTAGTTAGTGATGAAATGTATAATGTAGAGCTACTATCAGTTCTTTGTGCCATAGCGGTTGTTTATGTTGTTCATAATGACTATAAACATATGATATCTCTAGTAAAAAAGATGAATGAAATTTTATCAGTAACAACGTTGCAAGTCTATAAACCTGGAATTTCAGTATTTGAAGCTAAGTGCTATCTTTATTTTGAAAATGATAAAAATAAAGCAAAGGAACTTTATCACTCAGCAACTATACTAGCTGAACAATTTGATGATAAAGTATTAGAAAATGAAAAGATTATTTGAATTTCCATAACTTAAGAAAGTTCATCATTTTTAATTATCGCTGTAAAATGATTGAAAGTATGAAATTTCCAAACAAAATATTTGAAAAATTTTGAAAAAAGAGTTAGAATATTTTTTGTAATATACAAAGTAAACGCTTACTTATCAAGGAGGGCATTTTATGTCATACAAAACAAGCAATGCAGAAGGTCATGTAGACTTCATCAATACCTATGATTTGGAGCCAATGGCGCAACAAGTCATTCCTAAAGCAGCATTTGGCTATATCGCTAGTGGGGCGGAAGATACTTTCACTTTACGTGAGAATATCCGTGCCTTTAACCACAAGCTCATTGTTCCGCATACGCTTTGCAATGTAGAAAATCCAAGTACAGAGATTGAATTTGCAGGTGAAAAATTGTCTTCACCAATCATTATGGCGCCTGTTGCAGCTCATAAATTGGCAAATGAACAAGGTGAAGTGGCGACTGCGCGTGGTGTGCATGAGTTTGGTTCTCTTTACACAACTAGCTCTTACTCTACTGTAGATCTTCCAGAAATTACGGAAGCCCTTCAAGGGACACCTCATTGGTTCCAATTTTACTTTAGTAAAGATGACGGGATTAACCGCCACATCATGGACCGTGTGAAGGCTGAAGGTTATAAAGCGATTGTCTTGACGGCAGATGCTACTGTAGGGGGCAATCGTGAGGTGGACAAGCGTAATGGTTTTGTCTTCCCAGTTGGCATGCCGATTGTTGAAGAATATCTGCCAGAAGGTGCTGGAAAATCAATGGACTTTGTTTACAAATCAGCTAAACAACGCTTGTCTCCACGTGATGTAGAATTTATCGCTGAATATTCAGGATTACCAGTTTACGTTAAAGGACCACAATGCCGTGAGGACGTTGAACGTTCGCTTGCTGCAGGTGCCTCTGGTATCTGGGTAACCAACCACGGTGGTCGCCAAATCGACGGTGGACCAGCTGCCTTTGACTCACTTCAAGAAGTAGCAGAAGCAGTTGATAAACGCGTACCAATCGTCTTTGACTCAGGTATTCGTCGTGGTCAACACGTCTTTAAAGCCTTGGCTTCAGGAGCAGACTTGGTAGCTATTGGTCGCCCGGTTATCTATGGCTTGGCTCTCGGCGGTAGTGTTGGTGTGCGTCAAGTCTTTGAACACTTGAATGCGGAATTGAAGACAGTTATGCAATTGTCTGGAACTCAGACTATTGAAGATGTTAAACACTTTAAACTTCGTCATAACCCATACAACCCAACCTTCCCAGTTGACCCACGCGACTTAAAATTGTATTGATAAAAGAGATTACCTCCACTTGATGTGGAGGTTTTTCTTCGTCTATAGGAAGAATAAATCACCATTGAAATCTATACAAATATATTTTCTAATCAAATATCTTGCTAGGGCTTTCATTTTTTGCTATACTGGTGCAGTAATTAAATAATAAAGACATTTGGGGTGCTTTAGGCTGAGATGATACCCATTGAACCTGATACAGTTAAGACTGGCGAAGGGAAATGTGAACAGTTTTTTTCGTATGGCGAAATGAACGATCTAATCTTGTAAGTCAACTCTAATTCTTGATTGTAATTGGAGTTTTTTTGTTTATATAAGCTGGATGAAGGTGATACAAAGTATTTAGGTAGCTCTTCTTGAACGCCCTTGATTTTCTTTAAAAAGGTCAAGTAAAACTAGAATTTTCTTGATGTTTTGTTGATTACGAACGAGTAAAGAGAGGAAAAGTAAATATGGAAACACAAGACTATGCATTTGAGCCAGGTTTGATTGTTGGAGAATTATTAAAAAGCAGTCAGAAGGATTGGCAGGCTGCAATTAATCATCGTTTTGTTAAGGAACTTTTTGCGGGGACAATTGAGAATAAGGTCTTAAAGGATTATCTGATTCAAGATTATCACTTCTTTGATGCCTTCTTATCCATGCTGGGTGCTTGCGTAGCCCACGCAGACCAGCTTGAATCCAAGCTTCGTTTTGCCAAGCAACTAGGCTTTCTTGAAGCAGACGAAGATGGTTATTTCCAAAAGGCTTTCAAAGAGTTAAAAGTATCTGAGAATGACTATCTAGAAGTAAACTTGCACCCTGTAACAAAAGCCTTTCAGGAGCTTATGTATTCTGCTGTGTCATCATCAGATTATGCTCATCTTTTGGTCATGTTGGTCATTGCAGAAGGTCTCTATTTAGACTGGGGTTCTATAGATTTGGCTCTACCTGAAGCCTATATTCATTCGGAATGGATCAATCTCCACAGAGGTCCTTTCTTTGCAGAGTGGGTTCAATTTCTGGTTGACGAACTCAATCGTGTCGGAAAAGGTCGAGAAGATTTGACAGAACTTCAGCAACGCTGGAATCAAGCGGTCGCTTTAGAATTAGACTTTTTTGATATTGGTTATGACGCCTAGAGAAGGTTTAGGATATTTACAAATTTGATGAGGTAAATCATTCAATGTAAATAAAAAAATTTCTTAACGAAAGATAGAGATAAATCGAAATCAGTAGATCGTATAAAGTGAAAAGGAAGGATTTCAATATGACAAGTTTAAAATTATTAAAAGAAAAAGCACCTTTGGTCATTTGCATCACCAATGATGTAGTAAAAAATTTCACAGCAAATGGATTAGTAGCACTGGGTGCATCACCAGCTATGAGTGAGTTTCCTGCAGATTTAGAGGATTTGTTAAAGTATGCTGGAGGTTTATTAATAAACATAGGAACATTGACAGATGAAAATTGGAAATTATACCAAGCTGCTCTGAAAATTGCAGAGAAATATAATGTCCCAGCTGTTTTAGATCCTGTAGCCTGTGGAGCAGGAGAATATAGAAAAAAAGTAGCAGATGATCTAATCAACAATTATAAACTAGCAGCGATTAGAGGAAATGCTGGCGAGATTGCTTCTTTAGTAGGAATAAATGTGGCTTCTAAAGGAGTAGATAGTGTAGGCGTAGATAATATTGACGAAATTGCTCTAGCAGCAAATGAGAAGTTCAATATTCCTATAATAGTAACAGGTGAAGTGGATGCCATTGCTGTTAATGGAGAAGTGGTAACGATTCATAATGGTAGTGCCATGATGCCAAAAGTTATTGGGACAGGATGCTTATTAGGTGCTGTAGTAGCAAGCTTTATCGGACTAGAAAAAGGTCAAGAATTGAAATCATTAGAAACAGCAATGTTGGTTTACAATATCGCTGGAGAAATGGCAGAAAAACGTCCCAATGGACATCTTCCTGGAACATTTAAAGTTGAATTTATAAATGCCTTATATGAGATTACAGATGAAGATGTAAAGGAATTCAAAAGAGTGAAGTAAGATGTTTCATAAAGAATTACTAAAACTATATTTTATTTGTGGAACGACTACTTGCCAAGGTAAAGATCTATATAAGGTCGTTGAGGAAGCCTTAAAAGGTGGTATAACCTTATTTCAATTCCGTGAAAAAGGTGAGGGAGCCTTAGAAGGTAAAGAAAAAGTCGAATTAGCAATTAAACTACAGGATCTTTGTAAAAAATACAATGTTCCGTTTATTGTTAATGATGATATTGATTTGGCAATGGAAATTGACGCTGATGGCGTACATGTAGGACAAGATGATCTTGGAGTTGATGAAATTAGAAAATTGATGCCAGATAAAATAATTGGTCTTTCTATAAAAAACGAGGAAGAATTTCAACAATCAAAAGTTGAATATGTAGATTATGTTGGTGTTGGTCCTGTATTTGATACCCAGTCAAAGGATGATGCTGGTGGCGCTATAGGTTATGAAGGTCTTAAATTGATGAGAAAACTATTGCCACAAATACCCTTAGTTGCAATTGGTGGGATACAGACGCAACATATTAAAGACATTATGAAGACGAATATGGATGGTGTTTCAATCATTTCAGCAATATCGTATGCAAAAAATATAGAAAAAACTGTTCGAGAAATGAGTGAACAATAGGTATCGATCCTTGGATTCTAAGTAAGTGGAAGTTTTCCTTTTCTAAAAAGATATGTCCAGATTCAGTTCAAATAGCTAATCCATCAAATATGTTATTTATTTTTTGCAAAAGAAAGATCTGCTGTATTTGTGAGTGCAAGGCTGTATTTCCAGTTCAATTTCTTGAACTGGAAAAAATCGTTTGTTATAATATTTATATAATTAAATAATAAAGACATTTGGGGTGCTTTAGGCTGAGATGATACCCATTGAACCTGATACAGTTAAGACTGGCGAAGGGAAATGTGAAATGGTTTTGTATTTATAGAAACTAACCATCTAATCTTGTAAGCTGAACTCTAATTTCTATCTGTAATTAGAGTTTTTTCTTTTACGAAACTGGATGAAGATGATACAAAGCATTTAGGTAGCTCACCTTGAATGCCCCACTTTTCTTTAAAAAAGGAGTTTTTTTATGTTGAAAAAATGGCAATTAAAAGATGTTATCTTACTTGCTTTCTTGTCTATCTTTTTTGGTGGCGTTTTTGTGGGTTCAGGTTATCTGTTTGATATCCTCACTCTGATTTTAGCCCCTCTTGGCTTGCAGGCCTTTGCCAATGAAATCCTCTTTGGTCTCTGGTGTATGGCTGCGCCCATTGCGGCCATCTTTGTTCCAAGAGTGGGAAGTGCAACGATTGGAGAAGTGCTAGCTGCGCTTGCTGAAGTCCTTTATGGTAGCCAATTCGGTCTAGGTGCCCTTTTGTCTGGCTTGGTTCAAGGTTTGGGAAGTGAACTTGGTTTTATCGTAACCAAGAATCGCTATGAAAGTTGGCTCTCTCTAACTGCCAATAGTATTGGGATTACGCTTGTTAGCTTTGTCTATGAATACATTAAGTTAGGTTACTACGCCTTTTCAGTGCCTTTTGTACTTTCCTTGCTAGTGGTACGCTTTATTTCTGTCTTTTTCTTCTGTACTATCTTGGTTCGTGCCATTGTCAAACTCTATCATCAGTTTGCAGCTGGAGGAAAGGCATAGATGGGGCTGGAACTACGAGCGATTCAGTCCCCAATTTTTTCAGAACCGATTGATTTTACTTTTCATGCGCAAGCCTTTACCTTGTTAGTTGGGAGCAGTGGTTCAGGAAAATCGAGTCTCTTTCAAATGATTGCCCAAGTCAGTTCTCTTCCCTATAGCGGTCAAGTCCTGATAAATGGGAGCGAGGTCAGTCAGCTTTCTATCGTCGAACGTGTCCAGACGGTTGGTATTCTCTTTCAAAATCCCAATCATCAATTTACCATGGAGAACTTGTTTGAGGAGCTGATTTTTACCTTGGAAAATATTGGGCATCCCGTTCAGGAAATTGATTCTAAAATAGCAGAGGTTGTCCAGCAATGTCGCTGCAAGGCGATTTTGCACCGTCCAATTCATCACTTATCAGGTGGGGAAAAGCAAAAGGCTGCTTTGGCTGTTCTCTTTGCTATGAATCCTAGGGTCTATCTCTTGGATGAGCCCTTCGCTTCCATTGATCGCAAGAGTAGGATAGAGATATTGGAGATTCTAAAAGAGTTGGTTTCTGATGGGAAGACAGTTATTTTGTGCGACCATGATTTATCTGATTATGAAGCCTATATCGACCATATGGTGGAGCTAAGAGATGGACAACTAAGGGAAGTGTTTCAAATCCCTACCTCTGAGATGACACAGGTTGCTTCAAAGGAGGTTGCTTCTAGCCCGGAACTGTTCCATATGGATCGAACGATTTGTGAGCTGGATAAGCGTCCCCTCTTTTCGATTGTGAATTTTACATTCTACCAAGGAATTTCCTGTATCTTGGGTGATAATGGTGTCGGGAAATCAACCCTCTTTCGGTCTATTCTTCAATTTCAAAAGTATAAGGGGCGCATTACTTGGAAGAGTTCGGTCTTGAAAAAGAAAAAGAGTTTGTATCGTGACCTGACGGGTGTTGTTCAGGAAGCTGAGAAACAGTTTATCCGAGTCAGTCTGCGAGAAGAGCTTCAATTAGACAGTCCAGACTCTGAAAGAAATCAGCGGATTCTCCAAGCTTTACAATATTTTGATCTGGAGCAGGCACTTGATAAGAGTCCCTATGAATTAAGTGGTGGCCAGCAAAAGATTCTTCAGCTCTTGACCATCTTGACCAGCAAGGCGTCTGTGATTTTGCTAGATGAACCTTTTGCAGGTTTGGATGATAGAGCCTGCCATTATTTTTGCAAGTGGATTGTGGAGGAGAGAAATCAGGGAAGAAGTTTTCTGATCATTAGCCATCGTTTAGATCCCTTGATCTCTGTGGTTGATTATTGGATTGAGATGACTAGTCAGGGTCTCAGTCATGTGAAAAAAGTGACAATTACCAAACCACTCACATCTCAGAGTAGCAATACTCAAGGGGAGGTGAGATAGTATGGTCAAAGTAGCAACCCAGACACCGATTATCAGTCTCTTCTTGCTGATTTTATCCTTGGAAACATCTTTCATTCCTTCGATTGCTCTTAATCTCTCGGTAGTCGCATTTTGCATTCTCTTTATGCTCTATTACCGGCGATTTAAAGTATTGGCTTGGATGATTCTGCTCGCCATTTTGCCATCCTTGGCCAACTACTGGGCAGTTCAGTTACATGGGGATGCTTCGCAGGCAGTCATGCTTGGAACGAGGGCCTTTGTGACCGTTTGTATTGGTCTTGTCTTTGTTTCCTCTATTTCCCTAAAAGAGCTTCTCTTGTACTTGGCTCAAAAGGGGTTATCACGCTCTTGGGCCTATGCCTTGATTGTGGTATTCAATTCCTTCCCCCTTATCCAGCAAGAAATCAAGTCCCTCAAGGAAGCTTGCTTATTACGCGGTCAAGAACTACATTTTTGGTCGCCCTTGATTTACAGCAAGGTTCTGATGACAGTCTTTAGGTGGCGCCATCTTTACCTGAGAGCCCTATCGGCGCATGGATATGACGAACATGCACAGGCGGAGAATCGCTATCGGACTTTTTATATTCCTCAAAGGACACTATTCATCTACCTGCTTTTCTTTTTATTGCTTCAAACCAGTCTATTTTTATAAAGGAGTTATTATGGAATTTACAGATATTGCGATGGAATTATCCAAGGAAGCTTGGCAGACTTCCTTTCATCACCCCTTTGTTTTACAGTTGCAAGAGGGAAATTTAGACCTGTCCATCTTTCGCTATTACTTGATTCAGGATGCCTACTATTTGAAGGCCTTCTCAGAAGCCTATCACCTCTTGGCTGATAAGACTTTGAATGAGGAAATGAGAAGACTCTTGAAACAAAATGCTCAGAGTCTAGTGGAAGGTGAGTTATTTATCCGCCAACAATTTTTCAAGGAATTAGAAATCAGCGACCAGGAAATGGAGCAACATCCAATCGCTCCAACTTGTTATCATTATATCTCTCACATTTATCGGCAATTTGCAGAGCCAAACTTGGGTATTGCCTTTGCGAGCTTGCTGCCTTGTCCTTGGCTATATCATGATATAGGCAAATCACTTAATCTTAAACCATCACCAAATCCTCTCTACCAACAATGGATTGAAACTTATATTACGGATGAGTTGGAGCAACAGATTAGAGAGGAAGAGGCTCTGGTCAATCAACTCTATCGAGAAAGTGACGAGACAGACAAGAAAAAAATGCTAGATGCCTTCCACATCAGTGTTCATATGGAAGCTAAGTTTTGGGAAATGGCCTACCAACATCAGACATGGAAAAGCGATTTACAGTCTTTAGAAACAGGAGAAGAATAGAAATATGAGAAAGCACCAATTACAGGTTCACAAATTAACCATTTTATCCATGATGATTGCCCTTGATGTAGTCCTTACGCCTATCTTTCGGATTGAGGGAATGGCACCGATGTCCAGTGTAGTCAATATTCTAGCTGGAATCATGATGGGACCTGTTTATGCCTTGGCTATGGCTACAGTGACAGCCTTTATCCGTATGACGACTCAAGGGATTCCGCCTTTAGCTCTCACAGGAGCGACTTTTGGAGCCCTTCTAGCAGGTCTCTTTTATAAGTATGGTAGAAAATTTTACTTTTCTGCTCTCGGAGAGATTTTGGGAACAGGTATTATTGGTTCCATTGTTTCCTATCCTGTCATGGTTCTCTTTACAGGATCTGCGGCCAAGCTTAGCTGGTTTATCTACACTCCTAGATTTTTTGGAGCAACCTTGATTGGTACAGCCATAGCTTTTCTTGCCTTTCGATTTTTAATCAAGCAGGAATTCTTTAAAAAAGTGCAGGGATATTTCTTTGGAGAAAGGATAGACTGATGCAGGAATTTACAAATCCCTTTCCTCTAACCTCCAGCTCCTTAATTCACTGCATCACCAATGAGATTTCCTGTGAGATGCTGGCCAATGGAATTTTGGCTCTGGGATCTAAACCTGTCATGGCAGATGATCCCCGTGAGGTTCTTGATTTTACCAAACAAAGCCAAGCTCTCTTTATCAATCTGGGGCATTTGTCAGCTGAGAAGGAGAAAGCAATCCGCATGGCAGCTACTTATGCAGCTCAAGCTGGCCTCCCAATGGTAGTAGATGCGGTTGGCGTAGCAGCTTCATCCATTCGTAAGGACCTAGTCACAGATCTTTTAGAATACAATCCCACGGTCCTTAAAGGAAATATGTCGGAAATCCGAAGTCTTGTTGGTTTAAAACACCACGGAGTTGGGGTCGATGCGAGTGCTAAAGATCAAGAAACTGAGGATTTGCTCCAAGTCTTGAAAGACTGGTGTCAGCTTTATCCTGGTATGTCATTTTTAGTCACTGGCCCCAAGGACCTCATCGTTTCAGAAAATCAAGTTGCTGTATTGAGGAATGGCTGTGCAGAATTGGACTGGATAACAGGGACAGGAGACCTGGTTGGAGCCTTGACAACCGTTTTTCTCAGCCAAGGAAAGACTGCCTTTGAAGCTTCCTGCCTAGCAGTTTCTTATCTCAATATCGCTGCTGAGAGAATTCTTGTTCAAGGAATGGGATTGGAAGGTTTTCGTTACCAAGTTCTCAATCAACTCTCTCTCCTAAAAAGAGATGAAAACTGGCTAAAAGCCATCAAAGGAGACTTTTATGAATAGAGAAGCATTTAGACTGTATCTAGTAACCAATCGCTACCAAGATTCCTTGGAAAGCTTTCTTGAAAAAGTTGAGACGGCCTGCCGTTCAGGTGTTACCATCATTCAATTACGAGAAAAAAATCTCACCACCAACCAATACTATCAGCTGGCAAAACAAGTCAAGGAAATAACAGACGCCTATCAGGTGCCCTTGATTATCGATGATCGGTTGGATATCTGTCTTGCAGTCGATGCTGCAGGTTTGCATATTGGCGACGATGAACTACCAGTTTCGGTTGCCCGCCAAGTATTGGGTCCTGAAAAAATCCTCGGTGTCACTGCTAAAACAGTAAAAAGAGCTCTTGAAGCAGAAACATCGGGTGCAGATTACTTGGGGACAGGAGCTATTTTCCCGACAACTACCAAAGAAAATGCACCTATCACCTTGATTTCAACCTTGAAAACCATTTGCCAAATGGTCGCCATTCCAGTAGTTGCTATTGGAGGCTTGACGTCAGAGAATATTGACCAACTTGCTGCAACTGGCATAGCTGGAGTAGCCGTTGTTCGTGATTTGATGCAGGCAGAAGATATAGAGGCAAAAACGCAAGCATTTTTAACAAAGCTGGATGACATGATTTCCTAATCAAAAACTCTCTAATTCCCTTAAAGTGGGAACTAGAGAGTTTTTCTTAATCTTTAAAACTTGTATGGTTGACTGGGCCAGAACCATGACCGAGTTGAGGGGCGTCTTGGATGGCTTTTGTGATAAAGGCCTTGGCCTTATCGACTGCCTGATAAAGGGTCTTCCCCTTGGCTAGTTCAGCCGTAATCACTGCAGCAAAAGTACATCCAGTACCATGGGTGTGACAGGTTTGAATTCGTGGACTTTCCCAGACAAATTGTTCCTCCTTGGTAAAGAGGAAATCCTTGGCACCACCTTCAAGATGACCACCTTTGATAACTACAGACTGAGGGCCAAATTCTTTTAAAATCAGGCGACCAGCACGTTGCATGTCTTCTGGATCATGGATTGAAAAACCAACAATCTCTTCTGCCTCAGGAAGATTGGGGGTGATGATGGTAGCAAGGGGAAGCAAGTTTGTTTTTAGGTAGCTTCTCGCACTAGTATCTATCAGGGTGTCCCCACT
This sequence comes from Streptococcus mitis, assembly GCF_002096735.1. Classification (GTDB taxonomy): domain Bacteria; phylum Bacillota; class Bacilli; order Lactobacillales; family Streptococcaceae; genus Streptococcus; species Streptococcus mitis_CZ. Next base: position 95,540 of record NZ_NCVC01000011.1, read on the forward strand.
TGTAGCGACCATAACAGGGTCCAGCACATAGGGACAATCCAGCTTTTTAAGGTAGGGTTGGATGATCTCCATGATTTCAGTAGTTGCCAACATCCCAGTTTTTACAGCCTGAGGCTTGATATCCGAAAAGACACTTTCCAATTGAGCTTCCAGCATTTGGTTGGAGACGTGCTCGATTAATTGAACGCCTCTTGTATTTTGAGCGACAAGACTGGTCACAACTGCCATTCCATAGACATCTCTAGCTTGGAACGACTTTAAGTCAGCCATAATGCCAGCACCGCCACTGGGGTCTGTCCCAGCAATGGTCAGAGCAACGGGTAAATAAGTCATCTAAAACCTCCCAACCAACTGAAGTTTGTATTCTTAAGAACAAGCAAGTCTGTTTTAGGAAGGAAATAGAAGACCAGATAGTCCTCATCATCATTTCCACTTCCATCAGCTAGCATTACCTAGATTGAGTCAAAGGGATCTAACAGTCGTTAATCTCAGCTTTACGCACCCCTAGTGGTTGTTTTCTTTTTTCTTCAGTATAGCATATTTTTATAGTTTATATAGTAAAATTTGACTGCAAATCTCTCGTTACATGATTAGAATTCTATATTTCGAAAAAATAATAAAAATTATAGTTGACAAATGTAGATTTCCGGAGTATACTAATAACTGTAATCGACAAATGTAGATTTAGGAGGTGTGATTATGCAGATTTCAGATGCAGAATGGCAGGTTATGAAGATTATTTGGATGCAAGGAGAGCAGACCAGTACGGATTTGATCAGGGTTCTGGCGGAGCGGTTCGACTGGTCCAAGTCGACCATTCAAACTCTTTTGGCTCGATTGGTAGAGAAAGAGTGTCTGACAAGGAAAAAAGAAGGCAAGTTCTTTGTCTATTCAGCCCTTTTAACTCTGGATCAAAGTCGAGACTTGCTTGTCCAAGATATCAAAGACAAGGTTTGTTCTCGTAGGATTAAGAACTTGTTGGCTGATTTGATTGCTGAATGTGATTTTACTCAGGCTGACTTGGAAGACTTAGAAGCTGTGATTTCTGAGAAGAAATCAAGCGCTGTAACAGAAGTAAAATGTAATTGTATGTAAAGGAGACGTCATGTTAAATAGTATTGTAACCATTATTTGTATTGCCCTTATCGCGTTTATCTTGATTTGGTTTTTCAAAAAGCCTGAAAAATCTGGACAAAAGGCCCAGCAAAAAAAGGGCTACCAAGAGATTCGAGTGGAAGTCAAAGGGGGATATACGCCTGAGTTGATTATTCTTAAGAAATCAGTGCCAGCCCGTATCGTCTTTGACCGTAAGGACCCTTCACCCTGCCTAGATCAGATTGTTTTCCCAGATTTTGGAGTGCATGCGGACTTGCCTATGGGCGAAGAGTATGTAGTGGAAATCACGCCTGAGCAGGCTGGAGAGTATGGTTTCTCTTGTGGCATGAATATGATGCACGGTAAGATGATTGTAGAATAGGAGAATGATATGACTGAAATTATAAAAGCAAATCTTGAAAATGGTGTTCAAAAAATCCGTATCACGGCAGACAAAGGCTACCATCCAGCCCACATTCAACTGCAAAAAGGAGTTCCTGCTGAGATCACCTTTCACCGTGTGACACCTTCAAACTGTTATAAGGAAATTCTGTTTGAAGAAGAAGGCATCTTAGAACCAATCGGCGTAGACGAAGAGAAAGTCATTCGTTTTACACCTCAAGAATTAGGTCAACATGAATTTTCTTGTGGTATGAAGATGCAAAAGGGAAGTTATACCGTAGTTGAGAAGACTCGAAAATCTCTATCACTTTTACAGCGTTTTTGGATTACTAGTATCTTTACTGTGCCTCTTGTAATCCTCATGATTGGAATGTCGACAGGAGGAATTAGTCACCAAGTCATGCGTTGGGGCACCTTTTTAGCCACAACACCGATTATGCTAGTAGCAGGTGGTCCTTATATCCAAAGTGCTTGGGCTAGTTTTAAAAAGCACAATGCCAACATGGATACCTTGGTTGCTCTGGGAACCCTAGTGGCCTATCTCTATAGCCTAGTTGCCCTCTTTACTGGACTTCCTGTTTACTTTGAAAGTGCTGGTTTTATCCTCTTCTTCGTTCTTTTGGGAGCAGTTTTTGAGGAAAAAATGCGAAAAAATACTTCCCAAGCTGTGGAGAAATTACTTGACTTGCAGGCTAAAACTGCAGAAGTCTTGCGTGATGATAGCTATGTTCAAGTCCCCTTGGAGCAAGTCAAGGCAGGTGACCTGATTCGAGTGCGTCCCGGTGAAAAGATTGCGGTTGATGGGGTCGTAGTAGAAGGTATCTCTAGTATTGATGAGTCTATGGTGACAGGTGAGAGTCTGCCTGTGGACAAGACAGTTGGAGATACTGTCATTGGCTCCACCATCAATAATAGTGGAACACTTGTTTTTAGGGCAGAAAAAGTTGGTTCAGAGACAGTTTTGGCTCAGATTGTGGACTTTGTGAAGAAAGCCCAGACCAGCCGAGCACCAATTCAGGATTTGACGGATAAGATTTCAGGGATTTTTGTACCAGCGGTTGTCATTTTAGGGATTGTGACCTTTTGGGTATGGTTTGTCTTGTTCAGGGATAGTGTAGTCGTGCTTGGAGCGAGCTTTGTCTCTTCTCTTCTCTATGGGGTGGCTGTTTTGATTATCGCTTGTCCTTGTGCACTAGGACTTGCAACACCAACGGCCCTTATGGTGGGGACAGGTCGCAGTGCCAAGATGGGGGTTCTCCTCAAAAATGGAACGGTTCTACAGGAAATCCAAAAAGTTCAAACTATTGTCTTTGATAAGACTGGGACTTTGACTGAAGGGAAACCTGTGGTCACAGATATCATCGGCGACGAAGTAGAAGTGCTTGGATTGGCAGCTTCCTTGGAAGAAGCTTCTCAACACCCACTGGCTGAAGCCGTTGTGAAACGAGCGAGTGAAGCTGGACTTGAGCTTCAAACTGTTGAAAATTTCCAAGCCTTGCACGGAAAAGGTGTCTCAGGGCAAATCAATGGAAAACAAGTTCTGCTTGGAAATGCTAAAATGCTGGATGGCATGAACATTTCTAGCATTTATCAAGAAAAACTAGAACAACTAGAAAAAGAAGCTAAGACAGTTGTGTTCTTGGCTGTTGACAATGAAATTAAAGGCTTGATTGCTCTGCAAGATATTCCTAAGGAAAATGCTAAGCTTGCCATCAGTCAGTTGAAAAAACGAGGTCTTAAAACAGTCATGCTGACAGGAGACAATGCTGGTGTGGCGCGTGCTATTGCAGATCAAATCGGAATCGAAGAGGTCATTGCAGGTGTCTTGCCAGAAGAAAAAGCTCATGAAATCCATAAACTACAAGCGGCTGGCAAAGTAGCCTTTGTTGGGGATGGTATCAATGACGCTCCTGCCCTTAGTGTAGCAGATGTGGGGATTGCTATGGGAGCTGGAACGGATATCGCTATCGAGTCAGCAGATTTAGTGTTGACAACCAATAACCTCCTAGGCGTGGTTCGTGCATTTGACATGAGTAAGAAAACCTTTAATCGAATTCTGCTCAATCTTTTCTGGGCCTTTATCTACAATGTCGCCGGAATTCCGATTGCAGCAGGAGTCTTTTCTGGTGTTGGACTGGCCCTCAATCCAGAACTAGCTGGTCTAGCCATGGCCTTTAGTTCTGTATCTGTTCTGACTAGTTCACTCTTACTAAACTTTAGTAAAATAGATTAAAAGCGGGCTTGCTCGCTTTTTATACTCTTCAAAAATCTCTTCAAACCACGTCAGCTTTATCTGCAACCTCAAAGCTGTGTTTTGAGCAACCTGCGGCTAGCTTTCTAGTTTGTTCTTTGATTTTCATTGAGTATTATAAAACAGAAACTAAAAACGTTTTCAAACTGTACTGTAATAGAGAATAAAAACTTCTGAGCAGATTCTTAGTAAAGTCAAAATAAATGTGATAAATTAGTATTGTAAAAATTTACTGAAACGTTTTCAAAAACTATATGAAACCTTTTTTAGTAGATTTAAAAATATTTGAAGGAGAGTTATCATTATGACTCAAGGGAAAATTACTGCATCTGCAGCAATGCTTAATGTATTGAAAACATGGGGCGTAGACACAATCTACGGTATCCCATCAGGAACACTCAGCTCATTGATGGACGCTTTGGCTGAAGACAAAGATATCCGCTTCTTGCAAGTTCGCCACGAAGAAACAGGTGCTCTTGCAGCGGTTATGCAAGCTAAATTCGGCGGCTCAATCGGGGTTGCAGTTGGTTCAGGTGGTCCAGGTGCGACTCACTTGATTAACGGTGTTTACGATGCAGCTATGGATAACACTCCATTCCTAGCAATCCTTGGATCACGTCCAGTTAACGAATTGAACATGGATGCTTTCCAAGAATTGAACCAAAACCCAATGTACAATGGTATCGCTGTATACAACAAACGTGTAGCTTACGCTGAGCAATTGCCAAAAGTAATTGACGAAGCTTGCCGTGCTGCAGTTTCTAAAAAAGGTCCAGCTGTTGTTGAAATCCCAGTAAACTTCGGTTTCCAAGAAATCGACGAAAACTCTTACTATGGATCTGGTTCATACGAACGTTCATTTATCGCTCCTGCTTTGAACGAAGTTGAAATCGACAAAGCTGTTGAAATCTTGAACAATGCTGAACGTCCAGTTATCTATGCTGGTTACGGTGGTGTTAAAGCTGGTGAAGTGATTACTGAATTGTCACGTAAAATCAAAGCACCAATCATTACAACTGGTAAAAACTTTGAAGCTTTCGAATGGAACTATGAAGGTTTGACAGGTTCTGCTTACCGTGTTGGTTGGAAACCAGCCAACGAAGTGGTCTTTGAAGCAGACACAGTTCTTTTCCTTGGTTCAAACTTCCCATTTGCTGAAGTTTACGAAGCATTCAAGAACACTGAAAAATTTATCCAAGTGGATATCGACCCTTACAAACTTGGTAAACGTCATGCCCTAGACGCTTCAATCCTTGGTGACGCAGGTCAAGCAGCTAAAGCTATCCTTGACAAAGTAAACCCAGTTGAATCAACTCCATGGTGGCGTGCAAACGTTAAGAATAACCAAAACTGGCGTGATTACATGAACAAACTCGAAGGTAAAACTGAGGGTGAATTGCAATTGTATCAAGTTTACAATGCAATCAACAAACATGCTGATCAAGACGCTATCTACTCAATCGACGTAGGTGACACTACTCAAACATCTACTCGTCACCTTCACATGACACCTAAGAACATGTGGCGTACATCTCCACTCTTTGCGACAATGGGTATTGCCCTTCCTGGTGGTATCGCTGCTAAGAAAGACAATCCAGATCGCCAAGTATGGAACATCATGGGTGACGGTGCATTCAACATGTGCTACCCAGACGTTATCACAAACGTTCAATACGACCTTCCAGTTATCAACGTTGTCTTCTCAAATGGTAAATATGCCTTCATCAAGGACAAATACGAAGACACAAACAAACACTTGTTTGGTTGTGACTTCCCTAATGCTGACTATGCGAAAATCGCTGAAGCGCAAGGAGCTGTTGGATTTACAGTTGACCGTATCGAAGATATCGATGCAGTTGTTGCAGAAGCTGTTAAATTGAACAAAGAAGGTAAAACTGTTGTTATCGATGCTCGCATCACTCCACACCGTCCACTTCCAGTAGAAGTACTTGAATTGGATCCAAAACTTCACTCAGAAGAAGCAATCAAAGCCTTCAAGGAAAAATACGAAGCAGAAGAACTCGTACCATTCCGTCTCTTCTTGGAAGAAGAAGGGTTGCAATCACGCGCAATTAAATAATTTCTCTCGTGGAAAATCAAAGATAAATTTATAGACTTCTTTATTAGGTTGCTGCCGACGATTCCATCATTGAAACTTTAATTTTCAATGATGGAATCTAGTGCGGAGCCTAGAAAAAGTCCCAAAGGATTTTTCGTAGTTTGATGAGCAAAGAATTGCCATCAAACTTGGTTCCGCCTTGTTTATTCTTTGATTTTCATAGAGAGAAACTTGAAAAGATCGGAGCAATCCGGTCTTTTTCTGGAGGATAGTAAATGAATTTAAATCAATTAGATATTATCGTTTCAGATGTTCCCCAAGTCTGTGCTGACTTGGAGCGTATTTTGGATAAAAAATCCGATTATGTTGATGACAGTTTTGCTCAATTTACGATTGGCAGTCACTGTCTGATGTTGTCCCAAAATCATTTGATTCCTTTGGAAGATTTTCAGTCAGGAATCATTCTTCATATCGAGGTTGAGGATGTAGACCAGAATTACCAACGGTTGAAAGAACTTGGTATCCAGGTTTTAAACGGACCAACTGTAACCGATTGGGGAACAGAGTCCTTATTAGTTAAAGGGCCTGCTGGTCTAGTGATTGATTTTTATCGTATGAAATAAGTGGACGTTAACCTTAGCTATTTTTAAAACAGAAATTAAGAGTATGAATATTGAAAGATCGGAGCAATCCGGTCTTTTTAACATAAAGCAATTGCACATAAACAATTGACAGCGTTTTTCTAAAATCTTATAATAAAAATATAACAGTACAAAAATAAGATGCATATGAAAGGATGATTTCTATCTGTTAGAGAAGATTGTAAAATATGTCTCTTTGTTTTGATTTGTAAATTAGGCTTTTGTCCAATGGCCAAGCATATTACGGAATTAAGCTCTTCTTTGATTTGTAAGAATATGCAAGAGAAAATTCTTAAAAATCTAGCACTTTATGCTATTTCTGGATGCTATTAAGATATTTTAGATGTGGACTAGAGAAGGGTAAGCAAAAATATCTATCAAGAAAAACAAAAAGGTTGTAAAAAAACCTGAAGTTGTAAGCAATAATTGTAATATTTGTTAAGTTTATATAAAAATGGATAGGGTGGCTAGTCTCTCTATCTTTCTAGGAGGGCATTATGAATAAAATATTTCACTATCTGGATAAGAAAACGAAGTTTTATACAATCATTGGTGCACTGGCAAATGGAGGTTTGGCTCTTGCTCAACCCTTAGTCGTATCACAAGCCTTGTCCTTAAATCAAGGAGAACTGACTTATTCTAAAATCATACAGTTTGCTGTTTTTGGCTTTACAGTATACTTCGTCTTGTATAGCTTAATGCTCTTTTGTAATCATACACATAATGTTTTTAGACGTGAAATTCAAATGAATATGAGGGCAGATTTATTTGACAAGCTGATGATAAATAAAGATTTTAACGAAGATGAAAAAATCACCATGCTCACACAAGATATGGAGTATTTTGGGGATAATTACTTAGAAAAATACGTTAATATCATTTGCTGGAGCTTTGTAGCATTACTAACAGCGATTTATATTATTTCGCAAAATTTGTTACTAGGTAGTATTTTTGTCTTTTTCACTATTTTACGTCCTATTCCTCAGTTCTTGATGAATAAAAGACTCAAACATACTGGTGATGACATGGCTCAAGGCAGAGTAGAAGTGCATAATCAAGTATCTGATAGTATCCGAGGAGCATATACTCTACTCATGAACCAAGCAATTTCTGAAAATCAGAACAGATTTTGGAAGATTAATAGACATTATCAACTAGCCATTCAAAAATTTTGCTTTACCCATAATATAATTTTCTTTTGCAACGGTTTCATGGTCTTTTTAAGCCAAGTTTTACCACTTGTTTTAGGTTTTTACTTTGCTATGGCTGGGCAGAAAGTGTCAGTGGCAAGTCTTGTTGCTATGTATATCGCAGCAGGTCAGCTAGTGAGCCCTATTCAGACTATTATGTATGATGCTGTAGATATACAAGGGGCAAAAACGACAGCAGATAAGATTTTTGGAGTATTAGAAATTGGAGATGTAAAACAGATAGATAAAAAAGATGCGCAAGAATTGCATGCTCTGCACATTAAAAATTTAAGTAAATCCTATGGTGACAGACAACTTTTTACTCATCTAAATTTGGATGTTCAAGTAGGTCAGAAAGTTTTAATCAAAGGACCGAGTGGTTGTGGTAAGTCAACCTTGTTTCGACTCATTACTGGAGAAGAAATAGCAGATGAGGGAGAAATTATCGGTGTGACAACTGTTAATGAATGTACATCAAGTTTTGTATCCAGTATAGGAATTATTAGCCAACACCCATTTCTCTTTAACGATACAGTGCGTTATAATTTAACATTAGGACAAGAATTTTCTGAGGAAGAGTTGCTTGCTGTTTTGAAACAAGTCAAACTAGATTTTGAATTGACGGGTGGGATGGATTTTATTATCAAAAATAACGGGGAGAATATTTCTGGGGGACAAAGAGTAAGGATTGAATTGGCACGTTTTCTTCTTCGTAAAAAAAATCTGTTATTGGCTGATGAAGTGACCGCAGCCCTAGACAAAGAAAACGCCTTCATGGTACATGAACTACTATTTTCTCTTCCTGTAATGATGTTAGAAATTGCCCATCATATTGATGATGAAAGTAGATATCAACAAGTTGTAGATTTAGGAAAATATTGATTCTGGCTTAAAAGTCAGTTTTATCAGAAAATAAAGTAAATATTTCAGCAAAAAAACACCCAGTATCAAGATTTTTCAATACATAATAATATGCGTTTTTCTGATTATATATACTTTTCCTAACTTCACTCTGCTTTCTAATCACAAGATTGTAATAGTTTACATTTTTATAACAAAACTCTCAAACTCTTGCTTATTTTTGCATCATATTATAAAATAAAAAGCATAAAAGAATAAAAGAGGTTTTGAAAATGTCCGAAAAACAAATGAAAGTTTTGGGTTGGGTAGCGACCTTCATGTCTGTTATGATGTATGTGTCTTACTTCCCACAAATTATGAACAATCTGGCTGGTCAAAAAGGAAATTTCATCCAGCCCTTGGTTGCTGCCATCAACTGTAGTCTCTGGGTTTACTACGGTCTTTTCAAGAAAGAAAGAGATATTCCCCTTGCTGCTGCCAATGCTCCAGGTATTGTTTTTGGCCTTGTGACGGCTATTACAGCTTTGATTTAAAAAGAAGACTGGTTTCAGTTTTGTTCGTTTATGAAAATAGATGCTTCATTAAAGTAATTTTTGAATGAGAGTTGAGGGAAAAAGTCCAGTGACAGCTGGCTTTACGAGAGTCTTTTATGTTCGTCTCTATCAAAGAAAAAAGTATATCGTTACTATTTTTATAAAATCTTCTCCCTACTTTATAAGATGTGAAAAAGAGTTCAACTGGAACTCTTTTTTTGCTATAATGAGGGGAGAAAAATCAGACAGGAGAATATGATGTCAGAACCATTATTTTTACAATCAGTTATGCAAGAAAAAATTTGGGGTGGAACCAAGCTACGTGATGAGTTTGGCTACGACATCCCAAGTGAAAAAATCGGAGAATATTGGGCCATCTCAGCCCATCCAAATGGCGTTTCAAAGGTGGCCAATGGTCGTTTTGAGGGAACAGACCTTGCTACTTTGTATGCGGAACATCGTGAATTGTTTGGCAACCGTCCAGAGCCTGTATTTCCGCTTTTGACTAAGATTCTGGATGCTAACGACTGGCTCAGCGTTCAAGTTCACCCAGACGATGCTTATGGACTGGAGCATGAAGGCGAACTCGGAAAAACAGAATGCTGGTACATCATCGCTGCGGATGAAGGTTCAGAGATTATTTACGGTCACAATGCCAAGTCAAAAGAAGAACTCCGTCAGCAAATTGAAGATAAAAACTGGGATGCCTTGTTGACAAAAGTACCAGTTAAAGCTGGAGATTTCTTCTATGTGCCAAGTGGCACCATGCATGCTATCGGTGCGGGCATCTTGATTCTTGAAACCCAACAATCTAGCGATACCACCTATCGCGTCTATGACTTTGACCGTAAGGATGATAATGGTAACTTGCGTGAACTTCACCTTGAAAAATCTATTGATGTATTAAACATTGGTGAGCCTGCAAATAGCCGCCCTGTAACTGTTAAAGCAGATGATTTGCGTTCCACTCTCCTTGTATCCAATGATTTCTTTGCAGTTTACAAGTGGGAAATTACTGGAAAAGTTGACTTCGAAAAGACAGCTGACTACAGCTTGTTCAGTGTCTTAGCTGGTCAAGGTCAACTGACTGTTGACGGAAAAAACTATCCAATCCAAAAAGGTAGCCACTTTATCCTACCAAGTGATGTTGAAGCTTGGACCCTAGAAGGACAAGATTTGGAATTGATTGTTAGCCATCCATAAAAAAGAAAGGGCCTGAGTTCATTACTCAAGTCCTTTTTAATTACATAAATTGGGCGATAAAGACCACGATGATGATGATTGGAATGATGAAACGAAGAAGGAAGAGCCAGACTTGGAACAGTCCCTGTTTCCATGCTCTTTCATCGAGATGGAGTTCCTCCATGGCAAGAGCTTTTTTAAAGATATAGCCTGTAAAAAGTGAAAGGCAGAGAGCTCCAAATGGCATGAGGAGATTGGAAACCAAGAAGTCCATAGCGTCAAAGAAGGTCTTCCCAAAGATGTGAACATCCGCCATGACACCGTAAGATAGGGCTGAAGGAATTCCAAAGACAAAGGTCAAAATTCCTAAAATGGCACTCCACATGGCACGCTTGCTGTTGTCCTGATTGGTGATATTGCCTACATTGATTTCCAGCATAACGACGGAAGAAGTGACTGTCGCAAAGAGGAAGAGCAAGAGGAAGAGGATGTAGAAAATGGTTCCAAAAGGCATCTTGTCAAAGAGTTGAGGCAAGACGATAAAGAGCAGGCTCGGTCCTCCTTCAGATTGGATATTGAAGGCTGACATGGCTGGGAAAATGGCTAGACCCGCCATGATGGATACCGAGATGTTCATGGCTACAATAGAAATTCCTGACTGGACCAGATTGGTTTTCTTATCCAAGTAAGAAGCATAGGTCAGCATGGCTGTAACCCCTAGTGAGAGGGCAAAGAAAGATTGTCCCAGAGCATAGAGGAGACCAGCACTTGTCAGCTTAGAGAAGTCTGGTTTTAGGAAGTAAAGAACCCCTTCCATGGCATTTGGCAAACTGAGAGAACGACCGATGATGACGACAAAGATGATAAAGAGCAGGGGCATCATGACTTTCGAAGCTCTTTCAATCCCTTTTTGAACCCCACGTGATACAATGAAGATATTCAATAGGATAAAGGCTGCTTGAGCTCCTAGGGCAATGGCTGGATTTGAAATGATTGAAGTAAATAACTGAGCATAATCCCCCGTTCCACCAATTTGGAACAATTTTCCAAACTCAATGCCTAGATAGACTAAAATCCAGCCGCCAATAACACTGTAAAACGATAAAAGGATAAAAAGGGCAAAGGCACCAATCCAACCGATAAAGTTGTACTTACTATTCTTGCCTAGTTTTCCAAAGGTTTTGATTGCTGAGACACCAGCACTTCGGCCGAGGGCGAATTCAGCAAGCAAGAGAGGGAAACCGATTAAAATAGTGGAAACGAGAAAGACCAGTAAAAAGCCTCCTCCACCGTTAGCAGCAGTCATGTAGGGGAATTTCCAAACGGCACCAAGTCCGATGGCTGAACCAGCAGATGCTAGGATAAAGCCCAGTTTAGAACCCCATTGAGATTTTTCAGACATAGTTAAACTCCTAAAATTAGTATTACAAAAGAAAAAGCTACTGCCCTTGGCAAATAGCCTCATAAGTACTCAAAATGAGCGTTTCTTTTGATTGATAGACTTGACTATCCTATCATGTTTTCTAAGGTCTGTCAAGAAAACCATTTTCATGTTATGATAAAGTAAAAAATTTCGCAAAAACGCTTGACTCTGACCTGAGGGGAGGGGTTATACTATCAATGTAATACTCTTCGAAAATCAAATTCAAACCACGTCAGCGTCGCCTTACCGTACTCAAGTACAGCCTGCGGCTAGCTTCCTAGTTTGCTCTTTGATTTTCATTGAGTATAAGGAGGAAATAATGTACCATATAAAAGAAGCTGCGCAGCTTTCGGGCGTCTCTGTCAAGACCCTACACCACTACGATAAGATAGGACTTTTGGTTCCTTTAAAGTCGGAAAACGGCTATCGAACCTACAGTCAGGAGGATTTGGAACGCCTTCAGGTTATTCTTTATTACAAATATCTAGGTTTTTCTTTAGAAAAAATAGCAGAGCTATTAAAGGAAGAAAGGGAAGATTTATTGCCTCATTTGACCAGGCAGTTGGACTATTTGACTCGAGAAAGGGAACATCTGGATACCTTGATTTCAACCTTGCAAAAAACCATTCAAGAACAAAAAGGAGAAAGAGAAATGAGCATTCAAGAGAAATTTGCTGGATTTAACTACCAAGACCATCAAAAATACCACCAAGAGGCGGTAGAGAAATATGGACAAGAAGTGATGGACCAAGCGCTCGAGCGCCAAAAAGGTCACGAAGACGAAGCTACGGCTGCCTTCAATCAAGTATTTCGATCCTTGTCACAAAATCTTCAAGCTGGACTGCCTGTAACAGCAACAGAAAACCAAGAAGAAGCTGCTAAACTCTTGCAAGCCATCCGTACTTATGGATTCGACTGCTCTATTGAAGTATTCGGTCATATCGGTAAAGGCTACGTCTATAACCCAGAGTTTAAGGAAAACATTGACAAATTTGGAATTGGAACAGCCCAGTACACATCAGATGTGATTGCCCACTATGTCCAAACTCAGACAAAATAAAATCGGAGGAGTATTCTTCCGATTTTTACTAAATTCAAGCACTACTTGCTTAATAATTTTTCTACTACATTTAGTTTTCGCATTGTCAAATCTACATTAAAAAGCTTTTCAAGATAGTTGGTATGGAGTTTCTTTTGTTTTGCAGTTCTAGGGAGATAGAGGTAAAGACAATGGTTACCGATACAAATTTCTTCTTCACCATAATCAATTTTCAATTTTTCTAAAGGGAGACTTTGAATAGATTCTTGATAAAAAATCACGTGTATACGGTCATAAAGATAGTGTTCTCCAAACGGGTTTTCTTGGACAATTTTTTTAAAATCACTTTTGTTCTTGATTACCATTTTTAAGTCAGCACCAATATTTTCATTTATTAGAGTATGGACACGTTCTCGTATTTTTTCTAAATCTAAGTCACTTTCAAGAATGATATTCCCACTTTGAATATAGGTTCGAACTTGTTGAAAACCAGCTTCTGTCAAGATATCTACTAGATAAGACATTTTAGGGATAGCATTTTTTCCATTAGGAGTAACTCCCCTTAACAAGATAATATGTTCCAAAGTAGTTCCTTTCTTTTGGGGCTGATTTAGCCATTGAATAATTTAGATTTAGATTGGGTTTGATCCCGCCACCCAGCCAGTACAGAGGGCAGAAGTGATGTTAAAGCCACCTGTGTGGGCGTTGATATCCAGTACCTCACCAGCAAAGTGGAGGCCAGGGACCAGCTTACTTTCTAGAGTTTTAGGATTGATTTCCTTAAGACTGACACCACCCTTGGTAACAAAGGATTTAGCTAAGGACATTTTACCAGTCACAGGGATTTTTAGTCCCTTGATGGACTGGAGAAGTTGTTCTCGTTCCTTTTCAGTCAGTTGTTTGACTTTGTCAGGATAGCCTTGCACAAAAAATTCTGCCAAACGCTCAGGTAATAAAGATTTTAAAGCGTTTTTCAAGGATTTTCCCCGATTTTCTTCTAAAAATACAACCAAGTCCTCCTCAGAAAGATGAGGTAAGACATCGAGAGAGAGAAGCTCACCACCTTTGACAAAGCTAGACATACGTAGGGCAGCAGGGCCTGACAAACCAAAGTGGGTAAAGAGCAAATCGTGAGTGATGACATGCTTACCATAGCTTAGGGTCACATCGTCCAGCGAAATCCCCTGCAAGGCCTTGTGTGGAAAATCTGTCAACAAAGGACTTTCAGCTGCCTCAAGCTCAGTAATGGTGTGTTTAAAATGACGGGCAATCTCATGACCAAAACCAGTCGAACCAGTAGAAGGATAAGATTTACCACCAGTTGTGACAATGAGTTTCTCACAAGTGAAGCTTTGGTCTGCGGACTTAAGGACAAACTGTTCACCGATTTTTTTAACCGAAACAATTTCTGTTTGAGTAGCAACTTGACCACCTAGCTCAGTGATTTTCTTTTCCAAAGCCTCGATTATGGTTCGCGATTTGTCACTAGCAGGAAAGACGCGGCCGTGGTCTTCGACCTTAAGCTTAACACCATTTTCTGTAAAAAAGTTAATGATATCATGGTTATCAAACTGGGAGAAGACACTGTAGAGAAAGCGCCCATTTCCAGGGATGCCAGCGAGTAGATCGTCTAGAGTTCCGTTATTGGTGACATTGCAACGACCACCGCCAGTTCCAGCTAATTTTTTTCCAAGTTTCCGATTTTTTTCGATGAGGAGGGTTTTCTGTCCATAAAAGCTACTGGAAATCGTAGCCATCATACCAGCAGGACCTCCACCAATGACGATAGTATCAAAATGTTTCATAGCTCTATTGTACCACAAAAAAACAAGAGATGAAGTCACCTCTTGTCAAGAATGCAATTAATCAATTTCATACCCCATCAGCAAACCACCATCTTCTGCATAAAAACTGCAGAGACCAGATGTTGGGAGAATTTTAATATCCGCCTGTGGGAAGGTTTCACGTATTCGGTCTGAAAGCTGTTGGCAACATTTCTCGTTATTACGTTGGGCCATGACAATACGGCCACCAGCATATCCAGCTTTAATGATTTCATCATAGGCAGCTTGAACTGATTTCTTTGGTCCTCGTGCTTTTTGTAGCAATTCGAGAGTTCCAGTTTCACTAGCTTCTCCGACCATACGGATATTGAGAAGGCCAACGACCGTACCGATAAGCTTGCTCAAACGGCCGTTCTTCACCAAGTTATCGACTTTAGCTAGGACAAAAAGTAACTTGGTTTTTTCTTGATAGGCGGTGATAGCTTCAACCACTTCTTCAAAAGATAAGCCCTGGTCGATCAAGTCATTCACTTTTTCTACGAGCAAGTCAACTTCCCCACCAGCAGACAAACTATCAATTATATGAATTTTAGTATCAGGATGTTCTTCCAGATAAATATTTTTTGCTAGTTGAGCACTATTGTGGCTTCCAGAAAGAGTACCAGTGATGGTTACTAGGAAAATGTTTTTGGCTCCTTCAAATGCTCGCAAATAATCATCTGGGCTTGGACAAGCTGATTTTGAAGCTTCTGCAGTTGCATACATGGTTTCCATCATTTGGTCAATGTCAAGACTGGCATCATCAACAAAGACCTGATCAGCTACTTGAATGGTTAAGGGCACACTTACAAAGGTCGTGTCAATAGCTGGTCTTGCCAGCTGACGATAATCACAACCAGAGTCAGCAATAATCTTCCAAGTCATAGAAATTCTCCATCTTTGTCAGTTATACATTGACAAAGGTTCTGTCTTTTTTTACAATTATATCATGAAAGCCCTTGAAACAAAAGCCTCATCCGTCTGTTGTGACAAGTAGAAAGAAAATGTTATGTCTGAACGTAGAATCTCTGAAAAGTCTCTTGAAAATCTCAGAAAATCAAACCAAGAATCCAATTTATTAACTAGAGAAGCCATCGAAACAGCCCTCTTGCAACTCTTGGAAAAAAAGGACCTGACCAAGATTAGTATTTCTGAATTGGTCAAACGTGCAGGCGTTTCTCGTGCGGCCTTTTATCGCAATTATGATTCCAAAGAGGAGATTTTAGAAAGCGTATTTAAACGAACTGTCCACAATATTATGGAACAGTTGCATCATTATGATTTAAAGACAGACCTTTATCTGGTCTGGGTTCACCTTTTCCGAGAAGCAAGAAAGGAAGCCAGAGTGATTCAACTTGCCTTAGATTACCATCTGGAAAAAATCTTTGTCCAAGCCATGCAGGAGTTTCTGGAAAAATACCATGGAAAATCAAAAGGTGTCAGCTCTTATCTTCATTCCTTCTGGAGTTCAGCCATCGTCTCAGTCCTTTTAAAATGGATCAAGGATGGCATGAAGGTACCTGCTGAAAAGATTGCAGATTTACGGTTACCATTTTTTAAAAAATAGAGAAAAAGGAGAAGAGATATGACTGAAGAAAGACTAGCATGGGATGAGTATTTTGCAGCCCAAGCTCTACTAATTGCCAATCGTTCCACTTGTAAACGTGCCAAAGTGGGCGCAATTCTGGTAAAGGATAATAAGGTTATTTCAACTGGTTACAATGGTTCAGTGTCAGGAACCGAGCATTGTATTGACCACGAATGTCTGGTCATTGAAGGCCACTGTGTTCGCACCCTTCACGCTGAGGTCAATGCTATCCTTCAAGGTGCAGAACGTGGTGTTCCTAAAGGCTTTACAGCCTATGTAACCCATTTTCCTTGTCTGAATTGTACCAAACAATTGCTTCAGGTCGGTTGTAAGCGTGTGGTTTATATCAACCAGTACCGAATGGACGACTACGCCCAATACCTTTATCAAGAAAAGGGAACAGAATTGACTCATTTACCACTTGAGACAGTACAGACAGCTCTTAAAGAGGCTGATTTAATGTGAAAAATTATCAAAAATAAATGGTTTAGAAAGATTTTTAAACCGTTTTTTGGTATAATAAGAAGAATAAATTGAAAGAAGGAATTCCAAAAATGGGAAAAATTGAAGTTATTAATCATCCACTGATTCAACACAAATTGTCAATCTTGCGTCGTACAGATACTTCTACAAAAGCTTTTCGTGAGCTAGTAGATGAGATTGCAATGTTGATGGGGTATGAAGTACTTCGTGATCTTCCACTAGAAGATGTAGAAATCGAAACACCAATCACAAAAACAGTTCAAAAACAATTGGCAGGTAAGAAATTGGCTATCGTTCCAATCTTGCGTGCAGGTATCGGGATGGTGGATGGACTTTTGAGCTTGGTTCCAGCTGCTAAAGTTGGCCACATTGGTATGTACCGTGATGAAGAAACGCTTCAACCAGTTGAGTACTTGGTGAAATTACCTGAAGATATTGACCAACGTCAAATTTTTGTGGTAGACCCAATGTTGGCAACAGGTGGATCAGCAATCTTGGCTGTTGACTCTCTTAAAAAACGTGGTGCATCAAATATCAAATTTGTCTGCCTTGTATCTGCTCCAGAAGGTGTTAAAGCCCTTCAAGAAGCTCATCCAGATGTAGAAATCTTTACAGCAGCCTTGGATGAACGCTTGAACGAACACGGTTATATCGTTCCAGGTCTTGGAGATGCTGGAGACCGCTTGTTCGGTACGAAATAAGATCGAAAAGAAGAATGACTTGGAAAAGAAGCTCCAGTCACGAAAGGAGGTTGAATTTTTGTTTCTGTCTGATGAAAACAGAGCAAAAATTTGACCTTTTTTGACCAAGATATTATAATAGTCTTATCTTCAGTCATTTGACCAACAAAATTAAAGCTCAAAAGGAGAAATAAATGATTCCTGTAGTTATTGAACAAACAAGCCGTGGAGAACGTTCTTACGATATTTACTCACGTCTTCTCAAAGACCGCATCATTATGCTGACAGGCCCAGTTGAAGACAATATGGCTAACTCTGTTATTGCCCAATTGCTTTTCTTAGATGCCCAAGATAGTACAAAAGATATTTACCTTTATGTCAATACACCTGGTGGTTCCGTTTCAGCTGGTTTGGCAATCGTTGATACCATGAACTTTATCAAGGCCGATGTCCAAACCATTGTTATGGGAATGGCAGCATCTATGGGGACGGTCATTGCATCAAGTGGAGCAAAAGGCAAACGTTTCATGCTTCCAAATGCAGAGTATATGATCCACCAACCAATGGGTGGTACAGGTGGAGGTACTCAGCAAACCGATATGGCGATCGCTGCAGAACACTTGCTTAAAACTCGTAATACTTTGGAAAAAATCTTGGCTGAAAATTCAGGTCAGTCAATCGAAAAAGTCCATGCAGATGCAGAACGAGATAACTGGATGAGCGCCCAGGAAACACTTGAATATGGCTTTATTGATGAAATCATGGCCAACAATTCATTGAATTAATGGTGATAGAAGGCAAACTCGACTGGGTTTGCTTTTTTTGGTATAATAGGGAGAGATTTCTTAGAAAGAGGATTTATCATGTTTGAAAAAGTCAATCGATCTGGCTTGATTATCTATCTTTACTATAATCGTGATGCCAAAAAACTGCAGGATTATGGAGATATTACCTATCATTCCAAGAAACATCGTTACTTACAGCTTTATGTTCCAACTCAAGAAGTGGAGCAATTGGTCGGGCGCTTGAGCAAGGAAAAATTTATAAAAAAAGTCAGAGTTTGTCATATCCAAGAGCTGGAAACACCCTTTGTGGGCAATCTTTATCGAGAGGAAAACGTTATCATTGAAAAAGTTTAAGAAAAGTATTGACAATTTTCTGATAATTCGGTATATTCTTAACATGCTATTTATTTAAGAAATAAGGAGACAAAAAAGATGAAGAAAAAATTTGCCCTATCGTTTGTGGCGCTTGCAAGTGTAGCACTTCTTGCAGCCTGTGGAGAAGTGAAGTCTGGAGCGTCAAACGCTGCTGGTAACTCAGTAGATGAAAAGACAATCAAAATCGGATTTAACTTCGAGGAAACTGGTGCCGTAGCAGCCTACGGAACATCTGAACAAAAAGGTGCCCAACTTGCCGTTGATGAAATCAATGCCGCAGGTGGTATCGATGGAAAACAAATCGAAGTAGTTGATAAAGATAACAAGTCTGAAACAGCTGAGGCGGCTTCAGTAACAACTAATCTTGTAACCCAATCTAAAGTATCAGCAATCGTAGGACCTGCGACATCTGGTGCAACTGCAGCTGCGGTAGCGAACGCTACAAAAGCAGGTGTTCCGTTGATCTCACCAAGTGCGACGCAAGATGGATTGACTAAAGGTCAAGATTACCTCTTTATCGGAACTTTCCAAGATAGCTTCCAAGGAAAAATTATCTCAAACTATGTTTCTGAAAAATTGCAAGCTAAGAAAGTTGTTCTTTACACTGACAATGCTAGTGACTATGCTAAAGGTATTGCCAAAGCCTTCCGTGAGGCTTACAAGGGTGAAATCGTTGCAGATGAAACTTTCGTAGCAGGTGACACAGACTTCCAAGCAGCCCTTACAAAAATGAAAGGGAAAGACTTTGATGCTATCATCGTTCCTGGTTACTACACTGAAGCTGGTAAAATTGTAAACCAAGCGCGTGGTATGGGAATTGACAAACCAATCGTTGGTGGTGATGGATTTAACGGTGAAGAGTTTGTACAACAAGCAACTGCTGAAAAAGCATCAAATATCTACTTTATCTCAGGCTTCTCAACTACTGTAGAAGTTTCAGCTAAAGCAAAAGCTTTCCTTGATGCTTACCGTGCTAAGTACAACGAAGAGCCTTCAACATTTGCAGCCTTGGCTTATGACTCAGTTCACCTTGTAGCAAATGCAGCAAAAGGTGCTAAAAACTCTGGTGAAATTAAGGATAACCTTGCTAAAACAAAAGACTTTGAAGGTGTAACTGGTCAAACAAGCTTCGATGCAGACCACAACACAGTCAAAACTGCTTACATGATGACCATGAACAATGGTAAGGTTGAAGCAGCAGAAGTTGTAAAACCATAATAGAAAAATGTTGAAATAGGGAATGAGCCTCGGACTCACTCCCTGTTTCGATGTTTAAGAACCTATCAAAAAGTGAGGGAAAACCCTCAAAATTATAAATAGAAAGAGTGAATCTTATGCTCCAACAACTAGTAAATGGTTTGATTCTAGGTAGCGTATACGCGCTGTTAGCCCTAGGATATACCATGGTTTACGGAATTATCAAGCTCATCAATTTCGCCCACGGTGATATTTATATGATGGGAGCCTTTATCGGTTATTTCTTGATTAATTCTTTCCAAATGAATTTCTTTGTAGCTCTTATTGTAGCTATGTTAGCGACAGCTATTCTTGGTGTCGTGATTGAGTTCCTTGCTTACAGACCTTTGCGCCACTCTACGCGTATTGCTGTTTTGATTACGGCTATTGGGGTTTCTTTCCTATTGGAGTATGGCATGGTCTATCTGGTTGGTGCCAATACCCGTGCCTTCCCTCAAGCGATTCAAACAGTTCGCTATGATTTGGGACCAGTTAGCCTAACAAATGTGCAGTTAATGATTTTGGCCATTTCCTTGATTTTGATGATTTTGTTACAAGTCATTGTCCAAAAAACAAAGATGGGGAAAGCCATGCGTGCTGTATCTGTAGATAGCGATGCAGCGCAATTGATGGGGATCAATGTAAATCGTACTATCAGCTTTACCTTCGCTTTGGGTTCAGCTCTTGCGGGTGCGGCTGGTGTTCTGATTGCCCTCTATTATAACTCTCTTGAACCTTTGATGGGTGTTACTCCAGGTCTTAAGTCTTTCGTTGCCGCAGTACTTGGTGGTATCGGGATTATTCCTGGTGCGGCTCTTGGTGGCTTTGTGATTGGTCTATTGGAAACCTTTGCGACAGCCTTTGGAATGTCAGACTTCCGTGATGCCATTGTTTATGGAATCTTGTTGTTGATCTTGATTGTCCGCCCAGCTGGTATCCTTGGTAAAAATGTGAAAGAGAAGGTGTAAACGATGAAAGAAAATTTAAAAGTTAATATTCTATGGTTACTCCTTTTGTTAGCTGGCTATGGCTTGATTAGTGTACTGGTTTCAGTCGGAGTACTCAATCTATTCTATGTACAGATTTTACAACAAATAGGAATTAATATTATTCTGGCTGTTGGTCTCAACTTAATCGTTGGTTTTTCAGGACAATTTTCACTTGGGCATGCTGGTTTCATGGCGATTGGTGCCTATGCAGCAGCTATTATTGGTTCTAAATCACCAACCTACGGTGCCTTCTTTGGAGCCATGCTGATAGGTGCTTTGCTTTCAGGAGCAGTTGCCTTGCTTGTCGGAATTCCAACCTTACGCTTGAAGGGGGACTATCTTGCGGTAGCGACTCTTGGTGTTTCTGAAATTATCCGTATCTTTATCATCAATGGTGGAAGCCTTACAAATGGTGCAGCAGGTATCTTGGGAATTCCTAACTTTACAACTTGGCAAATGGTTTACTTCTTTGTCGTGATCACAACCATTGCAACCTTAAACTTCTTGCGTAGTCCAATTGGTCGTTCAACCCTCTCCGTTCGTGAGGATGAAATTGCTGCTGAGTCAGTTGGGGTTAATACGACTAAAATTAAAATTATCGCTTTTGTCTTTGGTGCTATTACTGCAAGTATTGCAGGGTCACTTCAGGCAGGATTTATCGGGTCTGTTGTACCGAAAGATTATACTTTCATCAACTCAATCAACGTTTTGATTATTGTTGTATTTGGTGGACTTGGTTCCATTACAGGTGCCATCGTTTCAGCTATTGTTTTGGGAATTTTGAATATGCTTCTCCAAGATGTTGCTAGTGTGCGTATGATTATTTACGCTTTGGCCTTGGTATTGGTAATGATTTTCAGACCAGGTGGACTCCTTGGAACATGGGAATTGAGCCTATCACGTTTCTTTAAAAAATCTAAGAAGGAGGAACAAAACTAATGGCATTACTTGAAGTAAAACAGTTAACCAAACATTTTGGCGGTCTAACAGCTGTTGGAGATGTGACTCTTGAATTGAACGAAGGGGAACTGGTTGGACTAATCGGTCCAAATGGAGCTGGGAAAACCACTCTTTTCAACCTTTTGACCGGTGTTTATGAACCAAGTGAGGGAACAGTAACCTTAGATGGTCACCTTTTGAATGGAAAGTCACCTTATAAGATTGCTTCTTTGGGACTTGGACGTACATTCCAAAATATCCGTCTCTTTAAAGATTTAACAGTTTTGGATAATGTTTTGATTGCTTTTGGCAACCATCACAAACAACATGTTTTTGCTAGTTTCTTACGTTTACCAGCTTTTTACAAGAGTGAAAAAGAATTAAAGGCTAAAGCCTTGGAATTGCTGAAAATCTTTGATTTAGATGGTGATGCAGAAACTCTTGCTAAAAATCTTGCCTACGGACAACAACGTCGTTTAGAAATTGTTCGTGCCCTTGCTACGGAACCTAAAATTCTCTTCTTAGATGAACCAGCAGCAGGTATGAACCCACAGGAAACAGCTGAATTGACTGAGTTAATTCGTCGTATCAAAGATGAATTTAAGATTACGATCATGCTGATTGAACACGATATGAATTTGGTTATGGAAGTAACAGAACGTATCTACGTACTTGAATATGGCCGTTTGATTGCACAAGGAACTCCTGACGAAATTAAGACCAATAAACGCGTTATCGAAGCTTATCTAGGAGGTGAAGCCTAATGTCTATGTTAAAAGTTGATAATCTTTCTGTGCATTACGGCATGATCCAAGCAGTCCGTGATGTAAGCTTTGAAGTGAATGAAGGAGAAGTTGTTTCCCTTATCGGTGCCAATGGTGCAGGTAAGACAACCATTCTCCGTACCTTGTCTGGTTTGGTTAGACCAAGTTCTGGAAAGATTGAATTTTTAGGTCAAGAAATCCAAAAAATGCCAGCTCAAAAAATCGTGGCAGGTGGTCTTTCACAAGTACCAGAAGGACGCCACGTCTTTCCTGGCTTGACTGTTATGGAAAATCTTGAAATGGGAGCTTTCTTAAAGAAAAATCGTGAAGAAAATCAAGCTAACTTGAAGAAGGTTTTCTCACGCTTTCCTCGTCTTGAAGAACGGAAGAACCAAGATGCAGCCACTCTTTCAGGGGGGGAACAACAAATGCTTGCCATGGGACGTGCTCTTATGTCAACACCAAAACTTCTTCTTTTAGATGAACCATCAATGGGACTTGCCCCAATCTTTATTCAAGAGATCTTTGATATCATTCAAGATATCCAGAAGCAAGGAACAACCGTCCTCTTGATTGAGCAAAATGCCAATAAGGCACTCGCAATCTCTGACCGAGGTTATGTACTGGAAACAGGAAAAATCGTTCTATCAGGAACAGGAAAAGAACTCGCTTCATCAGAAGAAGTCAGAAAAGCATATCTAGGTGGCTAAAAAGGTCCGGGGGACCTTTTTAGTCGGCGGATGAAGATTGCGAAGCAATTATCAAATCCAGTGGATTGTTTTAGTCGGTGGATGAAGATTACGAAGTAATCATCATTAATAGTCCGGGGGACCTTTTTAGTCGGCAGATGGAGATTGCGAAGCAATCATCATTATAGTCCAGGGGACATTTTTAGTTGACAGATATAGATTGTAAAGCAGTCTTTATCTACATTAAAAGGTTGATTTCTAATAATTGAAAAAATCGAATGAAAGATATCTTACTTTCATTCACAGAGCTCGATTTTAGAGCTCTTTTTACTAGCTTATTCATACTTTTCTGAATTTTGAAAAAGAAATGTAAGCGTTTGATAGATTTACAAAAAGATTGTATAATAGGGATAAGAATAGAAAAGGAGAAGTCTCATGGCAGTTAAAGATTTTATGACCCGCAAGGTAGTGTATATTAGTCCAGATACAACAGTATCTCATGCAGCAGATTTGATGAGAGAGCAAGGATTACACCGCTTGCCTGTTATCGAAAATGATCAATTGGTTGGTTTGGTTACTGAGGGAACCATTGCCCAAGCTAGTCCATCCAAGGCAACAAGTCTTTCTATCTATGAGATGAATTATCTTCTAAATAAGACAAAAGTAAAAGATGTCATGATTCGCGATGTTGTCACTGTTTCAGGCTATGCGAGTCTAGAGGATGCAACTTATCTGATGTTGAAAAATAAGATTGGTATTCTTCCTGTAGTAGATAACCATCAAGTCTATGGGGTTATTACGGACCGTGACGTTTTCCAAGCCTTTCTTGAAATTGCTGGTTATGGTGAGGAAGGAATTCGTGTGCGCTTTGTTACGGAAAACGAAGTTGGCGTTCTTGGTAAGATTGTTTCTCTAATCGTTGAAGAAAATTTAAATATCTCCCATACAGTCAATATTCCGCGTAAAGATGGTAAGGTGATTATCGAAGTTCAAATTGATGGTTCAGTTGATTTGATAGCATTAAAGCAAAAATTTGAAGCTGAAAATATTCAAGTGGAAGAGATTAGTCGTACTTCTGCGAAAGTTTTATAAGAAGGGAAGCCGAAAGGCTTCTTTTTATGTTTAATAAGGGATTAGAGCAAAAGATGGAAAGAAATGATAAAATATGCTATAATTAAATGATGTAAAAAAGGAGTATTTATGGACATTTCAGAAATTCGTCAGAAAATTGACGCAAATCGTGAAAAATTAGCTTCTTTCAGGGGGTCTCTTTGACCTCGAAGGTCTAGAGGAAGAGATTGCCATCTTGGAAAACAAGATGACAGAACCTGATTTTTGGAACGATAATATCGCGGCCCAAAAAACGTCGCAAGAATTAAATGAATTAAAAAACACATACAACACCTTCCACAAAATGGAAGAGTTGCAGGATGAAGTCGAAATTTTATTAGACTTTTTAGCTGAAGATGAGTCGGTTCATGAAGAATTGGTAACGCAGTTATCCGAACTTGATAAGATGATGACCAGTTACGAGATGACCTTGCTCTTGTCAGAACCTTATGACCATAATAATGCGATTTTGGAAATCCATCCAGGATCCGGTGGTACTGAGGCTCAGGACTGGGGTGATATGTTGCTTCGTATGTATACTCGCTATGGAAATGCTAAAGGTTTTAAAGTGGAAGTATTAGATTACCAAGCAGGAGATGAAGCTGGTATCAAGTCAGTAACCTTATCATTTGAAGGACCTAATGCCTATGGTCTTCTCAAATCAGAAATGGGTGTTCACCGCTTGGTGCGAATTTCACCATTTGACTCTGCTAAACGTCGCCATACCTCTTTCACATCTGTAGAAGTAATGCCAGAATTGGATGATACCATTGAAGTGGAAATCCGTGAAGATGATATCAAGATGGATACCTTTCGTTCAGGTGGAGCTGGTGGACAAAACGTCAATAAAGTTTCAACAGGTGTGCGTTTAACACATATTCCTACTGGGACTGTTGTCCAGTCAACGGTCGATCGTACCCAGTATGGAAATAGAGATCGTGCCATGAAGATGTTGCAGGCTAAGCTCTATCAAATGGAGCAAGAAAAGAAAGCTGCGGAAGTTGATTCCCTCAAGGGTGAGAAAAAGGAAATCACATGGGGAAGTCAAATTCGTTCTTATGTTTTCACGCCATATACTATGGTAAAAGACCATCGAACTAACTTTGAAGTTGCACAAGTAGATAAGGTTATGGATGGAGACCTAGATGGTTTTATTGATGCCTATCTCAAGTGGAGAATCAGCTAAGATAGAAAGGAACTCACATGTCAATTATTGAAATGAGAGATGTCGTCAAAAAATACGACAACGGAACGACTGCCCTACGTGGTGTTTCGGTAAGCGTTCAACCAGGGGAATTTGTTTACATCGTAGGACCTTCAGGAGCTGGGAAATCAACCTTTATTCGTTCTTTGTATCGCGAAGTAAAAATCGAAAAAGGAAGCTTATCTGTTGCTGGTTTTAATCTGGTTAAAATTAAAAAGAAAGATGTTCCTCTCCTACGTCGTAGTGTTGGGGTTGTCTTCCAAGATTATAAACTGTTACCAAAGAAAACCGTTTATGAAAATATTGCTTATGCAATGGAGGTAATTGGAGAAAGTCGCCGTAATATCAAAAAACGTGTTATGGAAGTCTTAGACTTGGTTGGATTGAAGCATAAGGTTCGTTCTTTCCCAAATGAACTTTCAGGGGGAGAACAGCAACGGATTGCAATTGCACGTGCCATTGTAAACAATCCAAAAGTATTGATTGCGGACGAACCAACAGGAAACTTGGACCCAGATAATTCATGGGAAATTATGAACTTGCTGGAACGCATCAATCTCCAAGGTACAACTGTCTTGATGGCTACCCACAACAGTCAGATTGTAAATACCTTGCGCCACCGTGTCATTGCCATTGAAAATGGCCGTGTCGTTCGTGACGAAGCTAAAGGAGAATATGGATACGATGATTAGTAGATTTTTTCGTCATTTATTTGAATCGTTAAAAAGTTTGAAACGAAATGGCTGGATGACAGTAGCTGCTGTTAGTTCAGTTATGATTACTTTGACCTTGGTTGCAATATTTGCATCTGTTATCTTTAATACGGCTAAACTAGCTACAGATATCGAAAATAATGTCCGAGTAATGGTATACATTCGTAAGGACGTAGCTGATAATAGTGAGACCATTGAAAAAGAAGGTCAAACTGTTACAAATAACGACTACCATAAGGTATATGATGCTTTGAAAGGTATGTCAACCGTTAAAAGTGTTACGTTTTCAAGTAAAGAAGAACAATATGAAAAGTTGACAGAAACAATGGGGGACAACTGGAAAATCTTTGAAGGCGATGCCAATCCTCTCTATGATGCATATATCGTTGATACAAATACACCAAGTGATGTAAAGACAGTAGCAGAAGAGGCTAAAAAAATCGAAGGTGTATCAGAAGTTCAAGATGGTGGTGCTAATACAGAACGCTTGTTTAAGTTAGCCTCATTTATTCGTGTTTGGGGACTAGTTATCGCTGGATTATTGATTTTCATTGCGGTGTTCTTGATTTCTAATACTATACGTATCACCATTATTTCACGAAGCCGTGAAATTCAAATCATGCGTTTAGTAGGTGCTAAGAATGGCTATATCCGCGGACCTTTCTTGCTTGAAGGTGCCTTCATTGGTTTGCTTGGAGCAACACTTCCATCAGTTCTGGTATTTATTGTCTATAAAATGGTTTACCAATCTGTTAATAAGTCATTGGTTGGTCAGAACCTTTCAATGATATCACCAGAAGTATTCAGTCCACTGATGATTGCCTTATTATTTGTGATTGGAATTTTTATCGGTTCAATCGGATCAGGAATTTCAATGCGCCGATTCCTGAAAATCTAAAATAGAAGTATATTTGAGGAGATTTTAATATCTCCTTTTTTACTACAAAAATTTTAGAAAAAAGTCTACTTTTTTTTATAAAAGCCTTTACAAAAAAAATTAAAGTGGTATAATTGAATTATAGAAAGTGCAAACGTTTTCGTAAAACGTTTGCCTAAATAAAAATAAAGGAGATTTGAATGATGAAAGATACATTCAAAAATGTCTTGTCTTTCGAGTTTTGGCAAAAATTCGGTAAGGCTTTGATGGTGGTTATCGCGGTTATGCCGGCTGCTGGTTTGATGATTTCAATCGGTAAGTCTATCGTAATGATTAACCCAACTTTTGCACCACTTGTAGTTACAGGTGGAATTCTTGAGCAAATTGGTTGGGGGGTTATCGGTAACCTTCACATTTTGTTTGCCCTAGCAATTGGAGGAAGCTGGGCTAAAGAACGTGCTGGTGGTGCTTTCGCCGCTGGTCTTGCCTTCATCTTGATTAACCGTATCACTGGTACAATCTTTGGTGTATCAGGAGATATGTTGAAAAATCCAGATGCTATGGTCACAACTCTCTTTGGTGGTTCAATCAAAGTTGCTGATTACTTCATTAGTGTTCTTGAAGCTCCAGCATTGAACATGGGTGTGTTTGTAGGGATTATCTCAGGTTTTGTAGGGGCAACTGCTTACAATAAATACTACAACTTCCGTAAACTTCCTGATGCACTTTCATTCTTCAACGGGAAACGTTTCGTACCATTTGTAGTTATTCTTCGTTCAGCAATCGCTGCAATTCTACTTGCTGCCTTCTGGCCAGTAGTTCAAACAGGTATCAATAGCTTTGGTATCTGGATTGCCAACTCACAAGAAACTGCTCCAATCCTTGCACCATTCTTGTATGGTACTTTGGAACGTTTGCTCTTGCCATTTGGTCTTCACCATATGTTGACTATCCCAATGAACTACACAGCTCTTGGTGGTACTTATGACATTTTAACTGGTGCAGCTAAAGGTACTCAAGTATTTGGTCAAGACCCACTATGGCTTGCATGGGTAACAGACCTTGTTAACCTTAAAGGTACAGATGCAAGTCACTACCAACAATTGTTAGATACTGTTCACCCAGCTCGTTTCAAAGTTGGACAAATGATCGGTTCATTCGGTATCTTGATGGGTATGATCGTTGCTATCTACCGTAATGTCGATGCTGATAAGAAACATCAATATAAAGGTATGATGATTGCGACAGCTCTTGCAACATTCTTGACAGGGGTTACTGAACCAATCGAATACATGTTCATGTTTGTAGCAACACCTATGTATCTTGTTTACTCACTTGTTCAAGGTGCGGCCTTCGCTATGGCTGACGTAGTAAACCTACGTGTCCACTCATTCGGTTCAATTGAATTCTTGACTCGTACACCACTAGCAATTAATGCTGGTATTGGTATGGATATCGTTAACTTTATCTGGGTAACTGTTCTCTTTGCCGTAATCATGTACTTTATCGCAAACTTCATGATTCAAAAATTCAACTACGCAACTCCAGGACGTAACGGAAATTACGAAACTGCTGAAGGTTCAGAAGAAGCTAGCAGCGAAGTGAAAGTTGCAGCAGGTTCTCAAGCTGTAAACATTATCAACCTTCTTGGTGGACGTGCAAACATCGTTGATGTTGATGCATGTATGACTCGTCTTCGTGTAACTGTAAAAGATGCTGATAAAGTCGGTGATGCAGAACAATGGAAAGCAGAAGGAGCTATGGGTCTTGTCATGAAAGGACAAGGAGTTCAAGCTATCTACGGTCCAAAAGCAGACGTATTGAAATCTGATATCCAAGATATCCTTGATTCAGGTGAAATCATTCCTGAAACTCTTCCAAGTCAAATGACGGAAGCGCAACAAAACACTGTACACTTCAAAGGTCTTACTGAGGAAGTTTACTCAGTAGCAGATGGTCAAGTTGTTGCTTTGGAACAAGTGAAAGATCCAGTATTTGCTCAAAAAATGATGGGTGATGGATTTGCTGTAGAACCTGCAAATGGAAACATTGTATCTCCAGTTTCAGGTACTGTATCAAGCATCTTCCCTACAAAACATGCTCTTGGTCTTGTGACTGAAGCAGGTCTTGAAGTATTGGTTCACATTGGTTTGGACACAGTAAGTCTTGAAGGAAAACCATTTACAGTTCATGTTGCTGAAGGACAAAAAGTTGCAGCAGGAGATCTCCTTGTCACAGCTGACTTGGATGCTATCCGTGCAGCAGGTCGTGAAACTTCAACAGTAGTTGTCTTCACAAATGGTGATGCAATTAAATCAGTTAAATTAGAAAAAACAGGTTCTCTTGCAGCTAAATCAGCAGTTGCTAAAGTAGAATTGTAATATACTTGAGGTTGGAAGCTGTATTCCAACCTCTTATTTTGGGAGAAAAGAATGAAATTTTTAACACTCAATACTCACAGTTGGATGGAAAAAGAAGCAGAGGAAAAATTCCAGATTTTGCTTCAGGATATTCTTGAAAAGGACTATGATTTGATATGTTTCCAAGAAATCAATCAGGAGATTACTTCGCCAGAGGTGGAGGTTAATGACCTTTATCAAGCTTTGCCAGCAGCTGAGCCTATTCACCAAGACCATTATGTTAGACTTTTGGTTGAAAAGTTGTCAGAGCAAGGGAAAGATTACTACTGGACTTGGGCCTATAACCATATTGGTTATGACCGCTACCATGAAGGTGTGGCTATCTTGTCTAAAACACATATTGAAGCAAGAGAAATTTTGATTTCAGATGTGGATGATCCAACAGACTATCATACTCGTCGTGTTGCCTTGGCTGAAACTGTAGTTGATGGTAAGGAGCTTGCAGTTGCAAGTGTCCATCTTTCTTGGTGGGATAAAGGTTTCCAAGAAGAATGGGCGCGATTTGAAGCTGTCTTGAAAGAATTGAACAAGCCACTTTTGCTTGCTGGAGATTTCAACAACCCAGCTGGTCAGGAAGGTTACCAAGCTATTTTAGCTAGTCCATTAGGCTTACAAGACGCATTTGAAGTTGCTCAAGAGAAAAGTGGTAGCTATACTGTTCCACCAGAAATTGATGGCTGGAAGGGGAACACAGAACCCCTTCGAATCGACTATGTTTTTACTACCAAAGAGTTAGCGGTGGAAAATTTACATGTCGTATTTGATGGCAACAATAGTCCGCAAGTTAGTGATCACTATGGCTTGAATGCTATTTTAAACTGGAAATAAGGACTAAAAAGAGGTTGGGATTCACAAATTCCAGCCTTTTTTTTGATTAGATGAACTACTGAAAGTAAGCTCTATGAGTGAGACTACTGAAATGGAATAAAATATGGTATAATTGGTAAGATAGATAGAATCGAGGATATTATGTCATTTACGAAATTTCAATTTAAAAACTATATTAGAGAAGCCTTGGAGGAGTTGAAATTTACAACTCCAACAGAGGTGCAAGACAAGTTGATTCCTATTGTTTTGGCAGGTCGTGACCTAGTCGGTGAATCAAAAACAGGTTCGGGTAAGACTCACACTTTTCTATTGCCGATTTTCCAGCAATTAGATGAAGCCAGCGATAGTGTTCAAGCAGTCATTACTGCACCGAGCCGTGAATTAGCTACTCAAATTTACAAAGCAGCCCGTCAGATTGCTACTCACTCAGAAGTAGAAGTTCGTGTGGTTAATTATGTGGGAGGGACAGATAAGGCTCGCCAGATTGACAAATTGGCAAGTAACCAGCCTCATATTGTTATCGGTACGCCAGGTCGTATTTATGACTTAGTTAAGTCTGGTGACCTAGCTATTCACAAGGCTAAGACCTTTGTGGTCGATGAAGCAGACATGACCTTGGATATGGGATTCTTGGCAACTGTTGATAAGATTGCTGGAAGCCTTCCAAAAGACCTACAATTCATGGTCTTCTCAGCTACTATTCCACAAAAACTGCAACCATTCTTGAAAAAATACTTATCTAATCCTGTTATGGAGAAAATCAAGACCAAAACGGTCATTTCTGATACCATTGATAATTGGTTGATTTCTACAAAGGGACGTGACAAGAATGCTCAAATTTACCAGTTGACTCAGTTGATGCAACCGTATTTGGCAATGATTTTTGTTAACACTAAAACGCGTGCTGATGAATTGTATTCATATCTGACTGCTCAAGGCTTGAAGGTGGCAAAAATCCATGGGGGTATTGCCCCTCGTGAGCGCAAACGTATCATGAACCAGGTGAAAAATCTGGATTTTGAGTATATTGTCGCAACAGATTTGGCAGCGCGTGGAATTGACATTGAAGGTGTCAGCCATGTCATCAATGATGCTATTCCGCAAGATTTGTCCTTCTTTGTTCACCGTGTTGGTCGTACTGGACGAAATGGCCTACCAGGTACAGCTATTACCCTTTATCAGCCAAGCGATGACTCGGATATCCGTGAGTTGGAGAAATTAGGAATTAAATTTACTCCGAAGATGGTAAAAGATGGAGAATTCCAAGATACCTATGACCGTGATCGTCGTGCAAACCGTGAAAAGAAGCAGGATAAGCTTGATATCGAAATGATTGGTTTGGTTAAAAAGAAAAAGAAAAAAGTCAAACCAGGTTATAAGAAGAAAATTCAATGGGCGGTTGATGAAAAGCGCCGCAAAACCAAGCGCGCTGAAAATCGTGCTCGCGGTCGTGCAGAGCGTAAAGCAAAACGCCAAACATTTTAATAGAAAAAGTTGGAGTACTGAGCTCCAACTTTTTTTATTTATGAGAACGAACTATCTATACAGAAACACTACATTATAGACTGCAAATTGCGTTTAAAAATGGTATAATGGTAAAGTTATATAGTCCCGATAAGATGGTAGAAATTTCTATTTTTTCTTTCGCGTCGCAATTCGCAAAGAATGATGGCTCCAAAGTCGTTCGTCATTCTACGGTTGCCGCTATAATGCGGTCACCCTATGCGCCTTACTAGCTTCAGAAATAAAAAATTATCGTTTTTATTTCTTTCGCGTCGTAACTCTTAGACTATAGAAATACCTATCAGTACTTTGTAACTCTATAACACTATTTTTAAGGGGGGACATTTTTATGTCAGAACGTAAATTATTCACGTCTGAATCTGTATCTGAGGGGCATCCAGATAAGATTGCAGACCAAATTTCAGATGCGATTTTGGATGCTATTTTAGCTAAAGATCCAGAGGCGCACGTTGCTGCTGAGACAGCTGTATATACTGGTTCCGTCCATGTTTTTGGTGAAATATCTACAAATGCTTATGTGGATATTAACCGTGTGGTTCGTGATACCATTGCAGAGATTGGCTACACTAATACAGAATATGGTTTTTCTGCTGAGACTGTAGGAGTACATCCATCTTTGGTGGAACAATCTCCTGACATTGCCCAAGGTGTTAACGAAGCCTTGGAGGTTCGTGGAAATGCAGACCAAGATCCGCTGGACTTAATTGGTGCTGGAGACCAAGGGCTCATGTTTGGCTTTGCAGTGGATGAAACAGAAGAGCTCATGCCTTTGCCAATTTCACTCAGTCATAAATTGGTTCGTCGTCTGGCAGAACTTCGTAAGTCTGGGGAAATTAGCTATCTTCGCCCAGATGCTAAATCACAAGTTACGGTTGAGTATGATGAAAATGACCGTCCAGTACGTGTGGACACAGTTGTTATTTCAACTCAGCACGATCCAGAAGTTAGCAACGAACAAATTCACAATGATGTCATTAATAAGGTTATCAAAGAGGTTATTCCAGCCTCTTACTTGGATGAGCAAACAAAATTCTTCATCAATCCTACTGGTCGTTTTGTAATCGGTGGACCTCAAGGGGACTCAGGTTTGACTGGTCGTAAGATTATCGTAGATACTTATGGTGGCTACTCTCGTCACGGTGGTGGTGCCTTCTCTGGTAAAGATGCGACTAAGGTGGACCGTTCTGCGTCATATGCGGCTCGCTATATTGCCAAGAACATCGTTGCAGCAGGTCTTGCTAAGAAAGCAGAAGTGCAATTGGCCTATGCCATCGGTGTTGCGCAGCCTGTTTCTGTTCGTATCGATACCTTTGGTACAGGAACAATAGCTGAAAGCAAGCTTGAAAAAGCAGCGCGTCAAATCTTTGATCTTCGTCCTGCAGGAATTATCCAAATGTTGGATCTTAAACGTCCAATTTACCGTCAAACAGCAGCTTATGGACACATGGGACGTACAGATATTGACCTTCCATGGGAACGTTTGGACAAGGTAGACGCTTTGAAAGAAGCAGTCAAATAAAATCTTGAGAGGGGGACTTCCCCTCTTTTTTAATATACTATTTCCTCCCAAATCATTGAAATTATAGCCTGAATTTGATATGATGGTTCTATGGATAAAAGTAGAGCAAAGCGTGAGAATCACGATAAGGTAAGAATGAGTCTAATAGCCCTAGTAGCTATCTTCTCAGTAAGTATTTGTGTCCTTGGTTCAATAATTGGATACAAAATATACACAAAACAAAGTTTTGAACAAAAGATTGAATCGCTCAAAAAAGAGAAAGATGATCAATTGAGTGAGGGAAATCAGAAGGATCATTTTCGTAAGGGAAAAGCCGAAGTAATTGCCTATTATCCTCTCCAAGGGGAGCAAGTGATTTCGTCTATAAAGGGAATTATGACACAGGATATTAAAGACAATCTAGAGGATAAGGAAAATCTGGTTTTTTATTATACGGAGAAACAGGATTCGACTTTAAAAGGGATTGTCAACCGAAGTGTGATGAAACAAGTCTATGATTTAACTTCGTCAAAAGTTGAAGAGACTGAAAAAACTAGTCTGGCAAAAGTACATTTGACAGAAGATGGTAAACCTTTTACACTTGATCAATTATTTTCAGATCCTAGTAAAGCCAAAGAGCAGTTGTTAAAAGAAATCACCACTTTCTTACAGGATAAGAAATTGGAGCAAGAAAAGATTGATCAAGTTGTTAAAGGCTTCTCTGACCAAGACTTGTCTGCATGGAATTTTGATTACAAGGATAGTCAGATTATCCTTTATCCAAGTCAGTCAGTTGAAAATCTAGATGAGATTGCCTTGCCGGTATCAAGTTTCTTTGAGGTTATTCAGTCCTCTTATTTATTAGATAAGGACGCAGAACTATATAAGGCTTATTATGAAAAGAAAAATCGTAAAGTAGTAGCCTTGACTTTTGATGATGGACCAAATCCTACAACGACAAATCAAGCATTAGATACACTTTCTAAGTATGGTATCAAGGCAACTTTCTTTGTTTTAGGTAAGAATGTTTCTGGCAATGAAGAGATTTTGAAACGAATGAAAGCAGATGGTCATGTCATTGGAAACCATAGTTGGAGCCATCCAGTTCTTTCAAAACTTTCGCTTGATGAAGCTAAAAAACAAATTACTGATACTGAGGATGCGCTAACTAAGGTGCTGGGTTCTAGCTCTAAACTTATGCGTCCGCCTTATGGAGCCATTACAGACGACATTCGCAATAGCCTCGATTTGAGCTTTATTATGTGGGATGTAGATAGTCTGGACTGGAAAAGTAAAAATGAAGCATCTATTTTGACAGAAATTCAGCGTGAAGTCAAGAATGGTTCTATTATTCTCATGCATGATATCCATGCTGAAACAGTGAATGCTTTACCAAAGGTCATTGACTATTTGAAAGGTCAGGGTTATGACTTTGTGACAATTCCAGATTTGTTAGACTCTCGTCTTAAAGCTCATCAGCTCTATTACGACCGCAATCAATAATACACAAAATCTAAAGAGAAAAGTTTTCCTTGAAAATTTGGCTCTTTGGATTTTCTTCTCATAGAAAGGGAAAATAATGAAATCTTATACTTTAAACAATGGTGTTACAATTCCAGTACTGGGATTTGGAACCTGGAAAGCTGAAAATGGAGAGATTGCCTATCAAGCTGTACTAGAGGCTTTAAAGGCAGGCTATCGCCATATCGATACGGCAGCTATTTATAAAAATGAAGAAAGCGTTGGTCGTGCCATTCAAGATAGTGGCGTTCCGCGTGAGGAAATTTTTGTAACCAGCAAACTCTGGAATACAAATCATAGCTATGAGCAAGCTCGTCAGGCTTTTGAAGAGTCTTTAGAGAAGCTGGGCTTGGAATATTTGGATTTGTATTTGATTCATTGGCCAAATCCAAAACCACTCAGAGAAAATAACCACTGGAAAATCCGAAATTCAGAAGTTTGGAGAGCGATGGAAGACCTCTATCAAGAAGGAAAAATCCGTGCTATTGGAGTTAGTAATTTCCTTCCCCATCATTTGGATGCCTTGCTTGAAACAGCAAAAATTCTTCCAGCGGTCAATCAAGTTCGTTTGGCGCCAGGTGTGTATCAAGAGGAAGTCGTAGCTTACTGTAGAGAAAAAGGAATTTTATTGGAAGCTTGGGGCCCTTTTGGTCAGGGAGAACTGTTTGATAGCAAGCAAGTGCAAGAAATCGCAGCAAATCATGGAAAGTCTGTTGCTCAGATAGCCTTGGCATGGAGCTTGGCAGAAGGATTTTTACCGCTTCCGAAATCTGTCACAGCGTCTCGTATTCAGGCTAATCTTGATTGCTTTGGAATTGAACTGAGTCATGAGGAGAGAGAAACTTTAAAAACAATTGCTGTTCAGTCTGGTGCTCCACGAGTTGATGATATGGATTTCTAGAAAATCATAAAAAGAATTGTACATTGTTCTAATTTTTGATATAATAGTCAGCAGGAAAGAAAGTCTTATGGTGTTCTTCAAGCGAGCTTGGGATAGTGGGAGCCAAGTAGAACAAAATAAAGAACTGGCGCTTTCTGTAGTATTTTCAAAAACAATGAAGTAATAAATTAGGGTGGAACCGCGTTTCTGACGCCCCTAGGTTAAATCAACCTAGGATTGTCGGACGTGGTTCTTTCGCTTATTCAGTCTATTATGTGAAAGAAAGGAGAGACGTGGAAAATCTTTATCTTGTAAAAGACGATAGTCAACTAGCTGCATTTCGTAATTTTGTAGTAAGAAATACTGAAAAGTTGAAAGATTATCAATCTTTTTTAAAGAATGAACTTGCAGTCTGTGATTTACCGCAAGCTGTTATTTGGTCAAGTTTTAATGCTGCTACACAGATTATTAGGGAAAGCGCTGTTCCAGCCTATACAAATAATAGACGAATGGTTATGACGCCTGATTTAGCTGTTTGGAAAGAGTTGTATTTGTATCAGTTGATGGACTACGAGTGTTCTCAGCAAACTCAAGCAATAGAAAATCACTATCATTCTTTATCTGAAAATTTCCTCTTACAGATTGTAGGACATGAGTTAGCTCATTGGTCGGAGTATTTTTTAGATGATTTTGATGGTTACGACTCTTATATATGGTTCGAAGAGGGGATGGTTGAATATATTAGTCGCAAGTATTTCTTGACAGAAGAGGAATTTCAAGCGGAAAAAATTTGTAATCAATCTCTTGTAGAACTTTTTCAGAAGAAGTATGGTTGGCATTCATTGAATGATTTTGGTTCTTCGACTTATGATAAGAACTATGCAAGTATTTTTTACGAATACTGGCGTAGTTTTTTGACAATAGATAAGTTGGTAGAAAATCTAGGTAGTGTACAAGCGGTCTTCGATTCTTATCATTTATGGGCAAATACAGATAAAACTCTTCCCTTGTTAAATTGGTTTGTTCAGCAGAAATTAATTGAAAAAGAAATATAAAAACTAAAGGAGTAAACAATGTCTAAAAAATTGACTTTCCGCTGCCTCAGTGGCAGAAACCTCCTTACAGTCGGACTGCCCCACGCTCAGCACTAGGGTGCTGAGCTAGACGCAGTACTAACTCGTCTTGCCTCGTATAATCGACGAGGCAGACTCGTGTCGCAAGAAATCATTTTTATTAAGGAGTATTCAATGTCTAAGAAATTAACATTTCAAGAAATTATTTTGACTTTGCAACAATTTTGGAATGACCAAGGTTGTATGCTTATGCAGGCTTATGATAATGAAAAAGGTGCGGGGACAATGAGTCCTTACACTTTCCTTCGTGCTATCGGACCTGAGCCATGGAATGCAGCGTATGTAGAGCCATCACGTCGTCCTGCTGACGGTCGTTACGGGGAAAACCCTAACCGTCTTTACCAACACCATCAATTCCAAGTGGTTATGAAGCCTTCTCCATCAAATATCCAAGAACTTTACCTTGAATCTTTGGAAAAATTGGGAATCAATCCTTTGGAACACGATATTCGCTTCGTTGAGGATAACTGGGAAAATCCATCGACTGGATCAGCTGGTCTTGGTTGGGAAGTTTGGCTTGATGGTATGGAAATCACTCAGTTCACTTACTTCCAACAAGTAGGTGGATTGGCAACTGGCCCTGTGACTGCAGAAGTTACTTATGGTTTGGAACGCTTGGCTTCTTATATTCAGGAAGTGGATTCTGTCTATGATATCGAATGGGCTGATGGTGTAAAATACGGAGAAATCTTCATCCAGCCTGAGTACGAACACTCAAAATATTCATTTGAAATTTCGGATCAAGAAATGTTGCTTGAAAACTTTGATAAGTTTGAAAAAGAAGCTGGACGCGCCTTGGAAGAAGGATTGGTGCACCCTGCCTATGACTATGTTCTCAAATGTTCACATACCTTTAACCTTCTTGATGCGCGTGGTGCCGTATCTGTAACAGAGCGCGCAGGCTATATCGCTCGTATTCGTAACCTAGCCCGTGTTGTAGCCAAAACCTTTGTGGCAGAGCGCAAACGCCTAGGCTACCCACTTTTGGATGAAGCAACACGAGCTAAACTCTTAGCAGAAGACGCAGAATAAAGAGAGTGACAAATTACGAAAATGGGCGAACAGTGTGAGCCCTGAACCAGGTGCCGCAGTGATGAAGGTATCCTTAGTGAAGCTAAGGATACTAGGCAAAATTGGAGACTTTTGGCTCCAATTTTAGCAATGAAACAATGAAGTTGGTTGCTTGCGTGCCAATCACATAAGGCAAACTGGAAAATAAAAAGATACTTTTCGGAGAAAAAACATGACAAAAAACTTATTAGTAGAACTCGGTCTTGAAGAATTACCAGCCTATGTTGTCACACCAAGTGAAAAACAACTAGGCGAAAAAATGGCAGCCTTCCTCAAGGAAAACCGCCTGTCTTTTGAAGCCATTCAAACCTTCTCAACACCACGTCGTTTGGCTGTTCGTGTGACTGGTCTTGCAGACAAACAGTCTGATTTGACAGAAGATTTTAAGGGGCCAGCAAAGAAAATTGCCTTGGATAGTGATGGAAATTTCACCAAAGCAGCTCAAGGATTTGTCCGAGGAAAAGGCTTGACTGTTGAAGATATCGAATTTCGTGAAATTAAGGGTGAAGAATATGTCTATGTCACTAAGGAAGAAATTGGTCAAGCAGTTGAAGCCATTGTTCCTGGTGTTGTAGATGTCTTGAAGTCCTTGACTTTCCCTGTCAGCATGCACTGGGCTAACAACACCTTTGAATATATCCGCCCTGTTCACACTTTAACTGTTCTTTTAGATGAAGAAGAGTTTGATTTGGATTTCCTTGATATCAAGGGAGATCGTGTCAGCCGTGGTCATCGTTTCTTGGGACAAGAAACTAAGATTCAGTCAGCATTGAGCTACGAAGAAGACCTTCGTAAGCAGTTTGTAATCGCGGATCCTCGTGAACGTGAGCAAATGATTGTTGACCAAATCAAGGAAATTGAGGCGAAACATGGTGTACGCATCGAAATTGATGCTGATTTGCTTAATGAAGTCTTGAACTTGGTTGAATACCCAACTGCCTTTATGGGAAGTTTTGATGCCAAATACCTTGAAGTTCCAGAAGAAGTTTTGGTGACTTCGATGAAGGGACACCAACGTTACTTTGTTGTTCGTGATCAAGATGGCAACCTCTTGCCAAACTTCATTTCTGTCCGTAACGGAAACGCAGAGCATTTGGAAAATGTCATCAAAGGAAATGAAAAAGTCTTGGTAGCTCGTTTGGAAGACGGAGAATTCTTCTGGCGTGAAGACCAAAAATTGGTTATTTCAGACCTTGTTGAAAAATTAAACAATGTAACCTTCCATGAGAAAATTGGTTCCCTTCGTGAACACATGATTCGTACGGGTCAAATCGCTGTACTTTTGGCAGAAAAAGCTGGTTTGTCAGTGGATGAAACAGTTGACCTTGCTCGTGCAGCAGCCATTTACAAGTTTGACTTGTTGACAGGTATGGTTGGCGAATTTGACGAGCTCCAAGGTATTATGGGTGAGAAATATGCCCTTCTTTCTGGTGAAACTCCAGCAGTTGCAGCTGCTATTCGTGAACACTACATGCCTACATCAGCCGAAGGAGAACTTCCAGAGAGCAAGGTTGGAGCCATTCTAGCCATTGCAGACAAATTGGATACGATTTTGAGTTTCTTCTCAGTAGGTTTGATTCCATCAGGTTCTAATGACCCTTATGCCCTTCGTCGTGCGACCCAAGGTGTGGTTCGTATCTTGGATGCTTTTGGTTGGCGCATTGCTATGGATGAGCTGATTGATAGCCTTTATGCATTAACATTTGACAGCTTGACTTATGAAAATAAGGCAGAGGTTATGGACTTTATCAAGGCTCGTGTTGATAAGATCATGGGCTCTACTCCAAAAGATATCAAGGAAGCCATTCTTGCAGGATCGAACTTTGTTGTGGCGGATATGTTGGAAGCAGCAAGTGCTCTCGTAGAAGCAAGCAAGGAAGAAGACTTTAAACCATCTGTCGAATCACTTTCTCGTGCCTTTAACTTGGCTGAGAAGGCAGAAGGAGTTGCTACAGTTGATTCAGCTCTCTTTGAGAATGAAGAAGAGAAAGCATTGGCAGAAGCAGTAGAATCACTCGTTTTATCAGGTACTGCCAGTCAGCAATTGAAACAACTTTTTGCTCTTAGCCCAGTTATTGATTCTTTCTTTGAAAATACTATGGTTATGGCCGAAGATCAGGCTGTCCGTCAAAATCGTTTGGCAATCTTGTCTCATTTAACTCAAAAAGCAGCTAAGCTTGCTCGTTTTAACCAAATTAACACTAAATAAAATTTGATAAACGGACTTTATCTTATCACAAAGGAGAGAAACATGGATCCTAAAAAAATTGATCGTATTAACGAGCTTGCCAAAAAGAAAAAAACAGAAGGCTTGACACCAGAAGAAAAAGTTGAACAAGCCAAACTACGTGAGGAGTACATCGAAGGGTACCGTCGCACTGTTCGTCACCACATCGAAGGGATCAAAATTGTGGACGAAGAAGGCAACGATGTGACACCAGAGAAACTACGTCAAGTCCAACGTGAAAAAGGGTTACATGGCCGTAGTCTCGATGATCCAAATTCATAATAATACTCTTCGAAAATCAAATTCAAACCACGTCAGCTTCACCTTGCCGTACTCAAGTACAGCCTGCGGCTAGCTTCCTAGTTTGCTCTTTGATTTTCATTGAGTATAAATATTCTTTCTTTTAACAAAGATAGATGAAATAATAATCAAAAGACTAGCAGATACAAACTGCTAGTCTTTTTTGGTTAAAAAAGGAACCAATTTGGTTCCTAAAACTACTATTAGTTGCTTGCTCCAGATGTAGCGTCTGCACCACCACCGTGGCCTCCAGCCTCACCTGCATCAGAAGCTCCAGATGTAGCATCTGCATCACCGTGACCATGTCCGCCAGCAGGAGCTGCAGCATTTCCACCAACTAGACGTTGACCAGTTGTATTGAGGTACCAATCAAGCCATGGTTGGAAGTTGAAGACTATTTCATTGATACCAGCGTATGATCCATCAGGATAGTACATAGCTTGATAGTTGTGAGTATTGATAACCCCTGCAGGAGATCCAGGAACGATTGTACGAACATATTCTTGATCACCATTACGCAGTACACCGACAACCCATTCAACATTTTTCATACGTCCACCGGGAAGTGAGTTATGGACAGTTGAGAGACGGTTACCAGATTGAGATGGTACACGTTTAGCAAACATGGTGTTTGGATCTTGGTGAACATTATTGTAGTATAAGAATTGGTTGTTATCATCTGCAAATGTCAATTCAAATGGCATTGCTTTCAAGAACATATCGATTTGGTTAACAGTTAAGATACCATGATCTAGTTTGACATAGGTATCACCTGAAACCGCACCAGTAATTTCAGCAACTTTTTCAACCCATTCTGGATCATCGGGATCAACTTCTGTGATTGTGGTAGCAATTGGTCTGCCACAATCCAAATCTTCTGGTTCAATTGGTTTTGGTTTTTTCAATTTTGAAACAACTCCTACATATTTTACAAAATTATCCAAGCAAGTTTCGAGGAATTTAACTGTTCCTTCATTCGTGATATTGCCCTCTGCGTCAAAAGCTTCTTTGGCTTTACCAAGAAGGAATTCGTTTCCAGGAAGTGTATAGGCATTGACACCTGGAGCGTCAAGAATCTTACGAAGGTGAACTTGGGCACGAGAAGTACCTTGGTCGTAGTAAGAAGCTCCCACAATCATAACTGGTTTGTTTTCAAATGGATGAACTTCGTATGAAAGCCATTCAAGAACAGATTTAAGAGAAGCTGAGATTGTGTGGTTGTGCTCAGGAGTAGCGATAATGACACCATCAGCACGTGTAATTCTGTTATACAAGAGACGCAATTGGAAGCTTTCATCCCATTT
This sequence comes from Streptococcus mitis, assembly GCF_002096735.1. Lineage (GTDB taxonomy): Bacteria > Bacillota > Bacilli > Lactobacillales > Streptococcaceae > Streptococcus > Streptococcus mitis_CZ. The sequence continues at coordinate 137,177 of NZ_NCVC01000011.1, forward strand.
TTCGTCTTGGTTAAACATTGGAACTTCATCAATTTCAAGAACTTCTAATTCAAATTTGAGTTTGAAGTGACGACGGATGAATTCCAAGAGTTTACGGTTATATGATTGATCGTAGTTTGATCCTACAAGTCCAACAAATTTCATTCTTTTTGGTCTCCTATCTTACAAATTTTCCCAGTCAAAGTCTTCAGCATCTTTGCGAAGTAATTCTTGTGCGTTGCGCAATTTTTCTGTAATTTTTACAAAGATACGGAAGTCATCAAAAATGGCATCCATTTTTTGAATAACATCAAGATCCACTAAATCTCCATTGTTATTGAAGGCTTGGAGAGAATGAGAAAGTAAGAATTCGTCTGGTAGGACGCTTGCCTTGATTTCTGGTGAGTTCAAGATTTGACGAAGTTGTAATTGGGCACGAGATGAACCAAGTGTCCCGTATGAAGCACCGGTAATCATGATTGGCTTATTCAAAAGTGGATAAACACCGTAAGATAACCAAGCGAGAGCACTCATCAAAACAGCTGGGATAGAGTGGTCATACTCAGGAGTACCGATAATAACGCCATCTGCCTCTTCAATTTTAGCAGCAATTTCCAGAATTTCAGCAGGCACTTGCTTGTCAGCTGGTTTATTGAAGACAGGAATGTCTTTAATTTCAACAAGTTCAATTTCAGCTTTTTCAGCAAAGTGTTTTTGCATGTATTGAAGCAATTGGCGGTTTGTAGAACGTTTTGAATTTGTTCCAACAATAGCAATAAGTTTTAACATGAGATTTCCTTTCTCTTTTTACATAATACGATTTTAAAACTCTATTGAAACATCTATTTCTATAGAGTAGGAATTCCTGAAGAACAGCTTAGGTGACCTTCCTTATCGATGAGGATAGCTTCGATGCCCTCTAAACTTTCGACTTGCCAGAGGATAGAAGCAGGTCTTTCTCCAAAAAGACGAGTTGTCCATATTTCACCATCAACGGATTTATCAGAGATGATGGTGAGACTCGCTAGTTCCGTTTCAACAGGATATCCTGTTTGACTGTCAAAAATATGATGATAATCTTTTCCATCGATAGTCAGGTGACGTTCATAAATGCCTGAAGTCACGACAGATTGATTGACAGCAGGGATGGTCATTAAGTGATTTCCCCTCGGATTGGCTGGGTCTTGAATCCCGATTTGCCAAGGCTGATTTCCTCTTGCCTGATTTTTTCCAATAGTCAGGATATTCCCTCCCAGATTGATCAAGGCAGATGTTACTCCCTCTTCTCTCAGAAATTGGGCAACTTTATCCGCACTATAACCCTTGGCTAAACAACCAAGATCAATCTTCATTCCTTTTTGTTTCAAAAACACAGTGGAAGTGGAAGAATCTAACTCGATATAATGAGGATTGATTAAAGGTAGCACCGATTCAATTTCTTGAGGCTGGGCGACCTTGGCATCCGAAAAACCGATACGCCAGGTTTGAATTAAGGGACCAATGCTGATGTTGAGATGACTAGAGGGCGCTAGGCTATGCTCTAACCCAAGTGAAATCAGTTCAAACAGGTCTGGATGAACCTTGACAGGAGCTATTCCTGCTTGATAATTGATTTCCATCAACTCAGATTCTTGGCTATTGGCGTTGAAGCGGTATTCGAGCTCTCTGAGTAAATCAAAGGATTTTTGGAGCAAGATATCTGCTCGCTCATCCACTAATGAAATAGTGATAGTGGTTCCCATTAGGCGTTCAGAATGTGAACTTAGAGGCAAGCTACCAACTCCTTTCTCTTATGAAAAGAAGGTTGAAACATAGTAAATTTATGAAAAATGAACCCCTTACATTTTCTTTCCATGATACTAGCATACCATAAAGTCAGCGTTTTCACAAATAAAATTTGTAAACTTGTCAAGAAATATGCTCAGAAAATATAAAGAGTAATTGTAAGAAAGGCTGATAAAATACAGATTATTTACATTTTTTTACAAAAAAATCGGGAAAATTAGCTAAACTCTTGTAAACGCTAACAGTAAATGTTATACTAGAAGAGTAAATTTTAAATTAAAGGTAGGAATTTTTCTATGAGTAAAATCGTTGTAGTTGGTGCTAACCACGCTGGTACAGCATGTATTAATACTATGTTGGATAATTTTGGTAATGAGAACGAAATTGTTGTATTCGACCAAAACTCTAACATCTCTTTCCTAGGATGTGGAATGGCCCTTTGGATTGGTGAACAAATTGACGGTGCTGAAGGCTTGTTCTATTCTGATAAAGAAAAATTGGAAGCTAAGGGTGCTAAGGTTTACATGAATTCACCAGTTCTTTCAATCGACTATGATAACAAAGTAGTTACAGCTGAAGTTGAAGGAAAAGAACACAAAGAATCATACGAGAAATTGATTTTTGCTACAGGTTCTACACCAATCTTGCCACCAATCGAAGGTGTTGAAATTGTTAAAGGAAACCGCGAATTTAAAGCAACTCTTGAAAATGTACAATTCGTTAAATTGTACCAAAACGCTGAAGAAGTTATCAATAAACTTGCTGACAAGAGCCAGCACCTTGACCGTATCGCCGTTGTTGGTGGTGGTTACATCGGTGTTGAACTTGCTGAAGCCTTTGAACGTCTTGGAAAAGAAGTTGTCCTTGTTGATATCGTTGATACTGTTTTGAACGGTTACTATGATAAAGACTTCACACAAATGATGGCGAAGAACTTGGAAGATCACAACATTCGCTTGGCGCTTGGTCAAACTGTTAAAGCAATTGAGGGTGACGGTAAAGTTGAACGCTTGATTACTGATAAAGAAACTTTCGATGTGGATATGGTTATCCTTGCAGTTGGTTTCCGTCCAAATACTGCTCTTGCTGATGGTAAGATTGAACTCTTCCGTAACGGTGCCTTCCTTGTAGACAAGAAACAAGAAACATCTATCCCAGGCGTTTACGCAGTAGGTGACTGTGCGACTGTTTATGACAACGCTCGTAAAGATACAAGCTACATCGCACTTGCTTCAAACGCAGTTCGTACTGGTATTGTTGGTGCTTACAATGCTTGTGGACATGAATTGGAAGGAATCGGTGTTCAAGGTTCAAACGGTATCTCAATCTACGGTCTTCACATGGTTTCAACTGGTTTGACTCTTGAAAAAGCTAAAGCTGCTGGTTACAACGCAACTGAAACAGGCTTTAACGATCTTCAAAAACCAGAATTCATGAAACATGATAACCATGAAGTAGCCATCAAGATTGTCTTTGACAAAGATAGTCGTGAAATTCTTGGTGCACAAATGGTTTCACATGACCCTGCGATTAGTATGGGAATTCACATGTTCTCACTTGCTATTCAAGAGCATGTGACAATTGATAAATTGGCATTGACAGACCTATTCTTCTTGCCACACTTCAACAAACCATACAACTACATCACAATGGCTGCCCTTACAGCTGAAAAATAAAATTTGATGGCTCTTTGTCAACTGTAGTGGGTTGAAGAAAAGCTAAGCTCGAGAAAGGACAAATTTCGTCCTTTCTTTTTTGATATTCAGAGCGATAAAAATC